>JAKSRU010000012.1 GCA_024403475.1 Lachnospiraceae bacterium
CTTTTAACAACTTTATTTGCGGCTGTAATATGCACTGCAATTTGGTATAAGAGCGCTCATAAGAGTGATATGATGGTTGGTACCTTGTGCTTAATCTACTGGGGTGCTTCACTTATGTGGCTGGCTGATGCAATCATGGAGTATATTGAGCTTGGCGCAGAATATTTCACACCTGCTCCTACAGATATGCTTAATGATTTGTATCTCGGTTTGTCGGTAGTAGTACTCGGACTTATCATTTGGATTGTTGTTCTTTTGATCAAGGATCCAAAGGGAGTAATCAAAGAGAGATTGTTCAAAAAGAATAATGCATAGCAGATAGGCGACTCTGTTCTGTTACAGAGTCGCTTTTTTCTCTATTGAGGTTAGTATGAAGTTAAAGGAATTTTTCGAGGAGCATCCTCGTGTTGCAATAGCTTTTTCGGGCGGAGTTGATTCGGCGTATTTACTGTATGCCGCAAAGCTCTATGCAAAAGAGGTGTGTGCATATTATGTAAAGACTGCTTTTCAGCCTCAGTTTGAACTTGAGGATGCAATGCGCCTTGCCAAAGAGCTCGATGCCAAGGTGCGTATCATAAGCTTAGATGTGCTGGCGAATGCAGAGGTTGCGTCAAATCCCAAGAATCGCTGTTATTTTTGCAAAAAGTGTATATTTTCTGCGATAATCAAAGAAGCTGCCGCAGACGGATTTACGGACTTGCTGGATGGAACAAATGCTTCTGACGATGCGGACGACAGACCGGGAATGAAGGCTTTGCAGGAGCTGTCGGTGTATTCCCCCTTGAGAATATGCGGCTTGCCTAAGTCTGAAATCAGAATGCTTTCCAAGGAGGCAGGACTTTTTACCTGGGATAAACCGGCGTATGCCTGCCTGGCCACCAGAATTCCTGCGGGAACTGTGATAGAAAAAAGACTGTTGGAAAGAACTGAGCTTGCAGAGGATTTCCTGTTCTCATTAGGCTTTACGGATTTTAGAGTGAGAACTGTGGGAGAGATGGCCAAGCTTCAGCTGATTGCTAAGGATATTCCTTTATTTGTTGAAAACAGAAGTAAGATACTTGATAGGCTTAAAGAGCATTATGCTTCTGTATGCCTTGATTTGGAGGTGCGTGATGAACACAGAGATTAGACAGCTTCTTGAGGGAGTCAAGGAGGGAAGTGTATCCGTTGAGGATGCTCTCGTGAAAATAAAGACACAGCCGTTTGAGGATATCGGTTATGCCAAGGTGGATCTTCATCGCAAGCTGCGTCAGGGAGCGGCAGAGGTTATATACGGAGCGAGCAAGACAGTTGAACAGATGCAGGGAATAATCGAGACAATGAAGAAAAACGGGCAGGAAACCATTCTCGTGACACGACTTTCTGCGGAGGCAGCAGCACAGCTTGAGGCTTCCTGCGGACTTAAATATTATGCTGATGCCCGTGTGGGAATAGTGGGCGATATGCCTGCACCCTCAGGAATCGGAAAAATTGTAGTTGCTACCGGCGGAACCAGTGATATTCCGGTTGCAGAGGAGGCTGCACTTACTGCAGAGGTTCTCGGCAATGATGTGGTGAGACTCTATGATGTGGGAGTTGCCGGGCTTCACAGACTGCTGTCTCATATAGAGGATATAGCAGGGGCTTCGGTTATCATCGCTATAGCGGGAATGGAGGGAGCTTTGGCCAGTGTCATCGGCGGCTTGGCAGATTGTCCTGTAATTGCAGTACCTACAAGTGTAGGTTACGGTGCTTCCTTCAACGGACTTTCTGCATTGCTTTCAATGCTCAATTCATGCGCCAGCGGTGTGTCTGTAGTGAATATTGATAACGGCTTTGGAGCCGGTTATCTTGCAAATATGATTAATCATATGGAGGTAAAGGCTTGAAGACATTATATTTAGATTGCGGTATGGGTGCAGCCGGAGACATGCTCACTGCTGCTTTGTTTGAACTTTTGGAGGATTCTGAAAAGGAAGCTTTCCTTCAGGAGCTCAATAATATTGGAATAGAGGATGTGACCTTCGAGGCAGAAAAGTCAGTTAAGTGCGGTATTGTAGGAACTCATATGAAGGTAATGGTAGGAAATGTAGAGGAAGAGATTCACGACCACGACCATGAGCACGAACACCACGACCACGACCATGAACATCATCATGACCACGACCATGAGCATGAGCACGAACACCATCACGACCACAATCATGAGCACGAACATCATCATGATCACGAGCATCATCATGCACACCATCACAGCTCGATGAAGGATATCGAGGACATTATCAATGCACTCAAGGTATCTGACAGAGTTAAGGCAGATGCGATTGCAGTGTATAAATTGATTGCCGAGGCCGAGAGTAATGCGCACGGAGTAGAGGTTAGCGAGATTCATTTTCATGAAGTGGGAACCAAGGATGCAGTTGCAGATGTGACTGCAGTATGCATGCTTATTGAAAAGCTCGGTATCGAAAGAGTAGAAGCATCAAATGTTCATGTGGGAAGCGGACACGTGCATTGCGCACATGGAATTTTGCCTGTTCCGGCTCCTGCAACAGCTTATATTTTACGAGATGTTCCGATTTACGGCGGAGGTATCAAGGGCGAGCTTTGTACACCTACCGGCGCAGCATTGCTTAAGCACTTTTCAAAGAGCTTTGGTGATATGCCGGTGATGACTGTTACAGGAATCGGCTACGGTATGGGAAAGAAGGATTTTTCAGCAGCCAATTGTGTGAGAGCGATGCTCGGTGAGACCGGCAATGAGACTGGCAATGAGACTGACAAAGTAGGGAAACTTGAATATTCAGACCTTGTTGCGCTGGCTGATAAATATGGAATTACCACTGATGATATCGTGAGGATTATAGAGAATGGACAGCATTAAATATGCTTCGATTGAGAGCCAGCTTGGAAATGAAGCGTGTTTGGCAGAGGATACCGAGGAGATGTTTTGGCTTAGAGAGTCTGATGATTATCAAAGCTGCGTAGCTCTCGGAAATGCACTTGCCGGACAGTATCGTTTCAAGGAAGCGGCGGAAAGCTATAGGAAGGCTGAACTGATTAAAAGTGATGATGCTATGCTCTATATCAGAATGGGTGGAGCATATTTGTCGCTGTATCGCTATGAGGAAGCGGAAGAAGCTTATAAAAAGGCAGTGGCAGCAGGTGCTTCAAGAAAAGCAGTTGCTTACCCTCGTGGTATTAGCTTTTACCTCAAGAAAGATTACGCGGCAGCCGCAGAGGAGTTCAAAAATTGTCTTCCCGCGGGCGGAGAGATGACCATAGCAATTATATATTGGCATACATTGTGTGCAATATCCGGTGATTTCGAGGCGGCACTTCTTAAGGAATATGATCCCTCGATGGATGTGGGACATCACAAGGCCTATAAGACTGCTGTGGATGTGTTCGCAGGTCTTTTGACTTGGAGCAAAGAGAAGGTAAATGAGGACGTCTTTAACGGTACCAATCCATTGGATTCATCTATTATTCAATACGGGTTGAGTGTTTATTTAAGAGATAAGGGATTAACGTCGGAAGCCGAAAGCTGTCTTGATGAGGCTTTGAAAAATGAGATAGTATGGCCCAGTGTTGCATATTTGGCAGCGTGGGCTGACAAGCATACAACACCGGAAAAATAATGTGATAAATTATAAGTTGTAAAGACATTGTCCGGAAGACCGGATGGGATAGATCCCGATAGTGAGGCGTTAGTATGAGTAGGACATTTATCGCAATCGACCTTAAGTCCTATTACGCATCGGTAGAATGTGTCATGCGTAATTTGGATCCTTTGACAACCAATTTGGTTGTGGCCGATTCATCAAGAACAGAAAAAACAATATGTCTTGCTGTTTCGCCTTCCCTGAAGGCCTATGGAATACCGGGAAGAGCCAGACTTTTTGAAGTGGTTCAGAAGGTAAAGGAAGCTAATGCAAGGCGTGTCAATAGTGCGCCGAATAAGTCCTTCACAGGTGGCTCAAGCAACTCTTTGGAATTGGCAGCAGACCCTTCGCTGAAAATCGAATATATTATCGCACCGCCACAAATGCGCAAATATATGACCATCAGTACACAGATTTACAACATTTATCTCAAATACGTATCATCAGAGGATATACATGTATATTCTATTGACGAGTGCTTTATCGATGTGACGGATTATCTGAAGCTTCACAACAAGAGTGCGCGAGAGCTCTGCAAATGTATGATTCAGGACGTATTCAGTACCACAGGCATTACGGCTACAGGCGGAATTGGCACGAATATGTATCTTGCCAAGGTTGCGATGGACGTAATGGCAAAAAAGACCATGCCGGACAGTGACGGAGTAAGAATTGCAGTGCTGGATGAGCGTTCCTACAGAGAGCATCTGTGGTCGCATGAGCCTATTACGGATTTTTGGAGAGTGGGAAGAGGCATTGCCAAGCGACTTGCCGAAAAGCAGATTTTTACAATGGGTGATATAGCCAGAGTGTCTATTGGTTTACCGCCTATAGATAAAATGGACCGCACTCAATATGAACTTAGGCCGGATGGTAGAGTGGTAAGGCCGGATGGCTTTTTCAATGAAGAACTTTTATATAAAATGCTGGGCGTAAATGCAGAGCTGTTAATCGACCACGCCTGGGGATATGAACCTACCACAATTGATATGATTAAATCCTACGAGCCTGAGAATAACAGTATTAGTACAGGGCAGGTTTTGCAGGAGCCTTATGAATATAAAAAGGCGGCAATAGTAGTGCGTGAGATGACGGACGCGTTGGCGCTGGACCTTGTGGCAAAAGGGCTTGTGACTGATCAGATTGTACTGATGGTCGGCTATGATATAGATAACCCTGATTATAAGGGAGCTATGATGATTGATCACTATGGCAGAAGTATCCCTAAGTCAGCACATGGCTCAATTAATATAGGAAAGTACAGCAGTCTTTCTTCCATAATCATAGAAAAGACTATGGAGCTTTTTAAGGAGATAGTAAATCCTGAACTTATGGTTCGAAGGATTAATATTGCTGCCAATCATGTGATTGCAGAATCTCAGATACCTGAAAATGATGACGGTATATACGGTGAAGGCGAGCAGTTGAATTTGTTCACCGATTATGAAAAAAGAGCACAGGAAAAGGCTGAAGAAAAGGCCAGAGAGGCTCAGGAGAAAAGCCTTCAGAAGGCAATTTTGTCGATTCATGACAGATATGGTAAAAATGCTTTGCTTAAAGGCACCGATTATATGGATGGCGCAACCACAAGAATGAGAAACGGACAGGTTGGCGGCCACAAAGGATAATTATACGGGGAGTTAAAATGCAAAAGGATCCGCACAGATATGACAACTTAATAGACAATCCGCGACCGATTGCGAGGACTCCGATGGATAGCATAAAACGAGCTGCGCAGTTTGCTCCCTTTGCGGCATTGACAGGCTATGAGGACCAAATCAGCGAGACTGCAAGAATTACGGATGCTGAGGTATTTCTTGATGAAAACGAGAGGGACATAATCGATTATCAGCTGCAGTATCTGCAGGAAAATCTCATTAAACAGCCTATAGTCGAAATAACCTATTTTGTGCCGGACAGTGAGGAGCATAAAGGGTCAACCAAGTCCGGTGGTAAGCACGTTACCAAGAAGGGTGTAGTAAAAAAGATAGACCTCTATGAGAGGTGCGTGATTTTTACTGATGCTGACAGAGTACCGATAGAGGCAATCCTGGCACTTAATGTATCCGGATTGAAGGACTAATGAATTTATAAGGAAAATGATGAATAATAAGGATAATAAGGAATACAGCAAGGATAATAAAGAATAACAAGGGATAATAAAAAAGGCAGGCCCAAGGTACTTGTAATACCTTGGGCCTGATGCTTAAGGAAGATTTATACTGAAAAAACTCTGATTAATTGCTGGAGTTCTTCTGTACATGAATCACAATGTACTACAATTACTGTAGCAAGGAATGCAGTCATAGCTAACAATGATGAAGCATCAATAGTTCTGCTGAAGCCTTCTTTGGCTACAAGTACACAGGTTTTATTGTGCTCTGATGCTCTTACAAATTTAAGGATTCCGTCCATTGTCGGGATTTTGATTTTTGCATTCATATTGGTATCTCTCTTTTACTTAGAACTTTCATTAAACTTATGTCTTTTGTGTTGGTGATATATTATATTAATGTCTCGTTAAAATATTGCACGAATGCACAAATAATTGTACAATTGAACATAAATTGCAGGATGTTAAGGAAAATTAAACAAATTTAGCAACAGATGATTATAAGGAATGTCAGATGATAAGTGAAAAACAGATCATTATGTCCGCTGAGAAGACCGAACGTTTTACCAATCTTCATACAGTAGTGTATAAAAATAAGAAAGTGATTGCTGAGTATAATCAATTTGATTCTCCTAAAAAGTACAGTGATTACTATGCGGACAAGCTTGATGCAGTCAAGCAGCCTGTAGGTGTGGTATACACGAATGAAGATGTATACTGGACGATAATGAATGTAGAGGAATATAAGGTCGTAATCGGCCCGTGCGGAGAAACTCAACCGACCAGAAAGCAGACTGATGTCATTGCGACAATGATGGGATGCAATGAAGAGGAAAAAGAGCTGCTTTATAAAACCAGTTTAGCCATCAATCATATTCCGATAAGTACAGCTGTCATGATGAGCTGTGCAGATTATCATATGCTTACCGGTATCAAGCTGAAGCCCTCGGATGTATTGCGCAATCGAAATAAGGGTGAAGATGTCTTTACTCTTGACGAGGAGAAGAAATGGAAATCCTTCTGTGAGCTTGATGAGTCTATGATGATTCAGGAAAGGCTCTATCAGTTTGAGCGAAAAATGTGTCGAGCTATCAGGACCGGCAGTGAAGAGGAGGTAGAAAGAATTGCTTCCTCGACAGAATTGATACTTCCACCAAGAGCAAACGACCAGCTCAGACACTATAAAAATACGTTTATTATAGCGGCTACAATCGCCTCAAGAGCGGTTATTCAATGCGGAGTGTCCCCCGCCGAATCTCTATCGATGGCAGATTATTATATTCATCGATGTGAGCGTGCGGATGTTACTGAGCCCTTCCCCGAGATGCTTCTGCACATGCTCAAGGTATTTACCAGACTGGTTAAAAATTCACATGAGATTGTTCAAATGTCTGAATTTGTGAAAAGTGTTGATGCATATATCGAAACGCATATGTCCGAGAAAATCACTGTAGATCAAATGGCTTATGATTTGGGAATGAGCAGAAATTCTCTCTCGGGCAAATTCAAGCAGGAAACCGGCAAGGTTTTGTCGGAATATATAACGATGAAAAAGATAGATCGTGCCAAGTATATAATAGAAAATTCGGATAATACTTTTTCTGAAATAAGCGCGTATCTGGCTTTTTCTTCACAGAGTCATTTTCAGCGCGTGTTCAAAAAATGTGCCGAAATGACACCGGCCGAATATAAGAAAAAGTGTGAAGAAACAAACTATATTTGACGGTAATTGTTCGCAGATAACGGGCATATAAAGTAATACTATATAAAACAGGATAAAGTGAGGAAGACAAATGGGAGCTGATTATGTAGCAATGGAGGTTAATACCGATATCGATTTTTTGAAGATGGCGCAGAATGTGTACGCACATTTAAGCGATGAGACTTCAAAAAAGATTTTTGAGGCAAGATGTCTTTTTGCCACCACAGGAGATGTCGGCGCCATGCTCGGACTTGGAGCGAAGTACAGAAATCTTGGAGGCGATATCGAGCAGTATGCGGAGAAGCTTCAGAAGGGATCGCATTGCCTGATTTATGGGGCGGGAGTAGCAGGTCATTATCTGGCTATGCGTTTTATGCGTTTCGGTGTGTTCGTTGATGCATTTATCGAGTCGGATGAGGCTAAGGTTGGAATTGATGAAGCTACCGGCATCGGGATTGTCAGTGAGAAGGAATTGCACAGCAACAAGGCGCTTTATGGAGATAAGACAGTCGTTGTATCCTTCTCTGTTAAGTCGGTTGCCGATGCTACAATAAAAAGATTGATTGAGGAAGTAGGAATTGCAGAAGCAAATATTGCTGTCGGTCTGTATGACTGGAGAAACAATGCTTCTCAGTATTTTGATTTCTTCGGACCCGGAGAAAATGAAGTGTTTGTAGACTGTGGCTGCTTTGATGGCGGTACCTGCTACAGATTTGCGGGCTGGTGTGGCAATAAGGGCTATGAGCATATCTACAGCTTTGAGGCAGACCCGGCCAATTATGCTAAGTGCAAGACTTTACTTGAGCCTCTCGGCAAATGCGACCTTTTCCCTTATGGAACGGCTAAGGAAAATGAGAAGGTATATTTTGCATCCAAGGGCTTTGAGGATTCCTGCATAATCAGTAAGGAAGAAGCTGAGAAGAGAAATTTCGAAGGAGTTGAAACTATCGAGACTGTGGCACTTGATGATGTCCTCAAGGGAAAAAGGATTACTTACCTGAAAATGGACGTTGAAGGAGCTGAGTACGGAGCTTTGTTAGGAGCTGAGAAGCTGATTAAGGAATGTCATCCCAGAATGGCAATTTCCGTATATCACAAGCTTGAGGATTTTGTCACAATCCCTGATTTGATTTTGAAGATGCATCCGGATTATCGTATCACCTTCAGACACTATGGTTTGGATGATCTTGAAACAATTATGTATGCAGAGTAAATATTCTCCTTTTTTTACTGTTTATATGTGTGTATGAACAGAAAAATACGGAGGACAGATTATTATGAAAAAAGATTGGATTGTAAAATTAAGTGCTTTTGCGGGAGTAATCGGACTTTCCCTTAGCTGCATCGGATGTGGTAGTGTAACCGGTGGTACGGGTAACGGTAATTCGGGCAATGGTCATAATGGCAATGGTTCGAGCAGTGCTTCAGGCAATGTACAGAATAACAGTGGCTCAGGTAACGGTCAAAACAACGGCGAAGCGTGCGAGCTGCAGAATGTAAATATCGGAACTATGACAATAGCCTTTTATGAACACTATAATCGTGCTACTGCCGAAGCAATAAATGCAAACACCGATATAAAGTTGCCGGAGTATGTGATTACTCTTGATGCAGAGCAGATTGCTGCTATTCAGGCAACTGTGCCTGCTATCGAGGAATACGTTGATGATGGAAGCGATTTATGTAACTGTGCGGTCGCATTGTTTGATAAATATGAAATTTGCATAAATGATGAAATAGTTCTAAACTGCGATCCGAACGGATTCATCTGGGAAACAGACCCTTGGACTGTTTACACGGCAGATGCTTTTGCTGAGGCTGTAAACAATATCGCAACAGAATATTTGGCTGAGAATATATATTTCAACCCTTTTGAAGAAGGCGTTGATTTTATCATTCATGATGGTGACAGTATCGAGGTTACTGATGATCTGATGGAGAGACTTGGTGAATATAGCTTCAGCAGAGTGGAGTGTGCTACAGATTATAATTCTTTCGATCAGATTGAGAATGTAATCACACTGAGTAACGGCGGAGTACTCCTTACATATGCTGAATATGACAGCTATGCTTATCTTGATGGGGCAAACTACGGATATTATGTTGTAATCTGTGAGCCGTCGCCTACAACACTTAATGAATATCTCGAAAATGTCTACAACAATCGTACCAATGGATTTGGAGTGATTGATGATACTGCAGAGATTACCGTATGTGCCGGTGATGTATGTGTCGTGGCAGACGATGAACTGGCTGATATGATCAGAAGTCAGTCAAAGGAAATGGAATATAACCATTTTGATTGGCTGAATGAGAATTACGAGATTGAGGAATCAGTGGTGATAGTAACCGATAATGGCAGCTATTATATTCCTATCGACAGAACCTACGGAAACAGATATTACGTGACAGAAAACGGTGAAAAATTTTTCATTGCCGGATTCTCGAGTGAGGTTACGAGCAGGGTATTCGAGCTGGTTGGAATCGAGAGATAAATATATATTAAGTAAGAGATGAAAAAGCATCGACCGATGGGTAAGTAAGTCCCATCAGAGTCGATGCTTTTTGGTGTAATAGGAATTATGTCGCTTGCAGCGACGCAAAAGCGGCGCCGACATGTCGTAAACGAAGTGCTTTATTATAAAGTCTCAAGATAGTGAGTAATTGAGGTTACGGCATTGGCTCCGTCAGAAACAGCTGTGATTACCTGACGAAGGGCCTTGGTTCTTACATCACCGGCTACGAAGAAGCCGGGAACAGAAGTAATGCCTGATTCATCTGCCACAATATAGCCTGAAGGATCGAGCTCTACATCTGCGGGAACTGCTGCAGTAGAGGGTACAGAGCCCGCTGCCACGAATACACCGCTTACATTGAGTATGGTATCTTCTCCGGTCAGTTTATTGTTGAGCTTTATTGAGTTGACCTTGTCATCACCGATTATCTCAGCGACGGTAGAATTAAGAACCAGCTCGATATTTTTCTTTTCCTTAACCTTTTGAACTGTGATACCTGCAGCGCGGAAGGTATCTCTTCTGTGAATCAGATATACCTTTTCACATAATCCTGACAGATAAAGTGCATCATCTAAAGCCGTGTCGCCGCCGCCGATAACAGCGGTTTTTTTGTTGCGGTAAAATGCGCCGTCGCAGGTAGCGCAGTACGATACGCCCTTGGTATCATATTTTTCTTCACCGGGAGCACCGAGCTTTCTGTGGGTAGCACCGGTGGCATAGAGAACGGTTTTGGTCTCGAGCTTATTGCCGTCTGCAGTGGTTATTTCATATATAGAAGAATTCTTGGCGATTGAGGTAACCTCCGCCTCGAGAAATTCTACACCGAATTCGACAGCATGCTCTCTGAATTTTTCGCCCATGCTGTAGCCATCCATGCCGGGGAGACCGAGATAGTTATCTACGCAGCTGCTGAGTGCAACCTGACCTGTTCCTTCATAATCCTTCTCTATTACCAGGAGCTTAAGTCCGGCTCTGATTCCATAGATTGCAGCCGATAAACCTGCGGGGCCGCTTCCGATTATTATTAAGTCATACATATGTATAAACTCCTTTCTGTATTTGATTGTATCTATATTGTAATCAACAACAATTATAATTGCCAATACTTATCGGCTATCAATATATATAGATTTCGGCTATAACGAGCGATAAATTTGCAGTATTATACAGGTTTTTGATATCGTGATAATCTTTTCCATGTCGAAAGGACATAGGCAAAACGTTAACAAAGCATCGGTTAAAACTTGATGCAGGATTAAAAAAGGACGGTGATGACATGTACGTAGAGTTAAAAAATATCAATAAGAGCTTCGGTGATTGTCAGGCATCCAAGAATGTAAGTTTTGAAATTGAAAAAGGAAAACTGATCGGATTACTCGGACCCAGCGGAAGCGGAAAGACAACAATTCTTCGTATGATAGCCGGACTTGAGCATCAGGACAACGGAGACATTTACATTAACGGAAAGCTGGTAAACGGATTATCACCCAGCCAAAGAGGTGTAGGCTTTGTATTTCAGAATTATGCATTGTTTCCATATATGACAGTGTATGACAACATCGCATACGGCCTCAAGGTTCAGAAGAAGGACAAGGAGTATATAAAGAAAAGAGTTACAGAGCTTCTTGAACTGGTTAACCTGCCCGGACTTGAAAAAAGATATCCGGATCAGTTATCAGGCGGACAGAGACAAAGAATTGCGCTTGCAAGAGCACTTGCTCCGGAACCTGAACTTCTTCTTTTGGATGAGCCCTTTGCAGCGATTGATGCAAAGGTCAGACAGGAGCTTCGAACCTGGCTTAGAGAGACAATCGACAAGATTGGAATTACCAGTATCTTCGTAACACATGACCAGGATGAAGCAATCGAGGTTGCAGATGAAATAGTAATTACCAATGAAGGTCGTGTGGAGCAGGTAGGAGATCCGGTAGATATTTATCTCCATCCCAAGACACCTTTCGTAGCACAGTTTATCGGCAAATCTTCAATCATTGAGGATTACGGCAAACTCAAGGGCTTCGATTCAATCGGTGAAAACACAAAGGCAGTTATCAGACCTGAGTTCGTAGAAATAAGCAGTGAGAATTCACCTAAGTCAAATGCACCTGCTTATGAGGAAGCAATTGTTGAACAGAGTATTTTCAGAGGCAACTATTTCGAAGCAATCCTCAATGTACGTGATATCAAAATCAAGGCAAATTCCCCCTTGGTAAATGGTCCGCTTAAGCAGGGCGACACAGTAAAGATACTTATTAATCAGCTTTATGTATTTGATGACGAGAAGACGACAATCATTACCAACAAGTCACTCGATGATTCAAATCTCTACTATATCTAAAAGGAGGAGGACGACATGGAAAACGCACAGAAAAAAGTAAATGTATTCAACAAAATAATCCAGATCGGCATTATCTCCTGGGGATTGGTAATTCTCATTTGGGCATTGGGTGCATACAAGCTGGATAAGATTTTTTTACCCAGTCCGCTTGAAACCGGAGATGCTCTTTTGAAGCTGGCAAAGGAAGGAACCCTTTGGTCAGATATCGCAGCTTCCTTTGGCAGAGTAGCCAAGGGCTGGGGACTTGCAATAGCAACAGCAGTTCCTATCGGATTAATCGTAGGACATTTCAAGCACATCAGATGGCTGGTAGAGCCGGTTCTCAACCTTTTCAGATTTGTACCGGCAATCGCACTTACATCACTTTTCCTTATGTGGTTTGGTGTAGATGACAAGTCGAAGGTAGCACTTATTCTTTATGCTTCCTTCTTCCCGATTTTGGTAAATACCATCGCAGGTGTTGTATCCACAGATAAGTCACTTATCGAAGCTGCTTCCTGCATGGGTGCCGGAAGAGTAAGAGTATTCTTCACGGTAATCTTACCTTCGGCAGTTCCGAATATTTTCACCGGTGTTCGACTCGGACTCAGCTCAAGTATCATCTGCGTAATCGCTGCAGAGATGCTCGTAGGCGGTGACGGACTCGGATACAGAATCCAGTCATCAAGAATGTATTACAAAACAGACTGGGCTTTTGCAGGAATCGTAACACTTGCAATTCTCGGATTTGTAGCAGACAGATTGCTTCTGTTCCTGGGTGCTAAATTCCTTAAGCACTTCGGAGTAAAGAAAGCTTAATATTTTTATGAAAAATGATAGATAGTAAATCACAGAAGAGTGATTGAAGGAGGAGTAGAAATTATGAAAAAGAAGATTTTAGCAACAGCATTGGCAGCAGTATTGGCAACAGGAGTGCTTGCCGGATGCACAGCAGATAACGGTACCGGAAGCACCGGAACAACAGCACCTACCACGGTTAGTGAAAACGGCAAAGAGCTTCAGACTCTCAGAGCAGCAGTAATGACCGGCCAGCCCGATCAGTACATTGCAGAGGTCGGACTTCAGCAGGGTATTTTTGAAAAGTACGGCATTAACCTTGAGGTTACCGAGTACATCTACGGTATTGCTACCATCGATGCAATTGTAAACGGCACCGCAGATATCGGAGAGATGGCTGACTACGCAGCAGTCAACAGACTCGGCAACACATATGGAGTAACTGATTTGGTATTATTTTCAGAGCTTACAGCCGGATCTGAAATGACCGGTGGTCTCTATGTAGCACCTGAATATGTTGATAACCTTCAGGGCCTTGATGGAAGCAAGGGCTTCATGACTACAACCGGAACAGTTGTTGATTATTACATCGCAAATGCAATTGCATGGCTCGGACTTGACTATGACAAGCAGAACATCGTTGCAGTAGATTCTACACAGACAGCTCTTGCACTTGCACAGAGCAACAGCGCTTCTGCTTACATTGTAGGCGGTGCAAATGCCAAGTATTTTGAGGAGCAGGGCTGGCAGCTTGTAGCAACCTATACCGAGCTTGGTCTCACAACCGGTTCATATATGCTTGCTAACAGAACCTTTGTAGATGCAAATGCAGAGCTCCTTGGAAATTATCTCCTTGCATTTGAAGAGACCAGACAGTACATCACCGATCACCTCGATGAAAGCGCTGCTTATCTTGCAGGCAAGCTTGGCATTGTAGAGGAAGACTTCAAGGCTAACTGGAATAACTTCAAGATTCAGCCCGGCTTTACCGAGGAGGCAGCTATTCATCTCAATGATGTAAGACAGTGGGCATTTGACAACGGTCGTTTTGAGGCCGCTTACGATATCAAGGAATTCGTAGATACCAAGGCAATTGAGGTTGCATTCCCTGAGAGAATTACTATCAAGTTCAATTAATGATTAAGGCAAATAATTAATATATGCGCAGGAGGAATTAAGAATGATACAGGAATTGACAACAATAGATTTTGACAATACCGTTTCTGAAAATCAGGCGGTTGTGGTGGAGTTCTATACTCCTACCTGCGCACATTGTAAAAAGCTTGTTGGTGCCATCGAAAAGCTTTCAGAGGAAATCGGTGACAAGGCTGTATTCGGTAAGGTTAACATAGAAGCTGAGAGCTTTCTTCAGAGCAGATTTGACATCACAGCAGTACCTACACTCATCTTTTTCAAAAAAGGTGATGAGGTCAACAAACTGGTAGGTGAGATTCATCCGCTTATCATTGCAGAGGAAATCAAGAAGCTTCAGTAAAGTAAGCGTAATAACAGATTATGAATTATCAGGACAAATCAGACAAGAGCAGACAGGACAAGCATTTGATTAGGAGGTAACAGGAATGGGATATCCCAGCGTATTTGCAACAGGTGTACTTCAGTACAATAAAGATAAGGCCTTCAGTGGCTACACAATTTACCCTTCAGCAAAGGGTGCATTATTAATCGATATGAATGGAAATGAGGTTAACCTCTGGGCCGGTCTCGGCGGCTTCCCCAACAAATTACTTCCCGGCGGATATGTACTTGGTACTACCGGTGCAAGAGCAGGTAAGTATGCATATCAGGATCAGCTCGACCTCGTTCAGGTTGACTGGGACGGAAATATCGTATGGAAGTTTGACCACACCGAGCTTGTGGCAGATCCCGGCGAGGAACCCAAGTGGATGGCCAGACAGCATCATGATTTCCAGAGAGAAGGAAATACCGTAGGCTACTACTATCCCGGCGGAGAGCCCAAGGTTGACAGCGGTAATACCATCCTTCTTACCCATGAGAATCTTTACAATCATGATATTACAGATAAAAAGCTCATTGATGACAAGATTATCGAGGTTGACTGGGAAGGAAACATTCTTTGGAGCTGGAGAGCAAGCGATCACTTCGATGAGTTCGATTTTGACGAGGCTGCCAAGAATACACTTTTCAGAAATCCCGGACTTCACCAGGAAGCAGGCGGAGACTGGATGCACATCAACTGCGTATCTGTTCTCGGACCTAACAAGTGGTACGATGCAGGTGATGAGAGATTCCATCCAGATAACCTGATCTTTGATGCTAGAAATGCAAACATCCTTGCAATTATCAGCAAGGAAACCGGTAAGGTAGTATGGCAGATCGGACCTGATTTCTCCAAGACTCCCGAGCTTCGTAAGCTTGGATGGATTATCGGTCAGCATCATTTCCATATGATTCCCAAGGGACTTCCCGGAGAAGGAAATTTGCTCGTATTCGATAACGGTGGAGAAGGCGGATATGGTAGTCCCAATCCTTCATCTGTAACCGGTAACAATAATGCACACAGAGATTATTCAAGAGTACTCGAGTTTGATCCCATCACACTTGAAATCGTATGGCAGTACACTCCTCTTGAGGCAGGCTTCCTCCTTTTCACAGATGCCTCTAAGTTCTACAGCTCATACATTAGCTCAGCACAGAGACTTCCCAATGGTAACACTCTTATCACAGAGGGTTCTGACGGAAGAATCATCGAGGTAACACCCGATCATGAGATTGTGTGGGAATATATTAACCCTTACTTCAGAAATATTGCCGGCAAGTTTACTATGAACATGGTTTACCGTGCATACAGAGTGCCTTATGAGTGGGTTCCTCAGGTAGAGAAGCCTGTAGAGACTTCCATTGAGCCCCTCAATGTAGAAACCTTCAGAGTACCCGGTGCTTCAGCAGGTGCAGGAACCGGTAAGGTTACTACTGTAGACGGTATTGATCCCAACAAGGAAAATATCACCGGAATGGGTGCTAACAAGAAGGAAGACAAGGACGAGAAGGTTGACTTCTGCGTAGCCTCTGTCAAGAAATCAGAATTACTCAAGTAGTAAGTATCAAATTAAATACGGTATCACTATTAGTTAGTGAATATCAAACTAAGTAATTATCACTATTTATAATATCACTCAAAACAATATCACTTTGGAGATGGCGGGGCATCAGCTCCGCTGTTTTCATGTCTGACTGATTTCGTGTTTGGCTGATTTATTAAAGGTTTTACCTATAACCGGGAATTGATTATACGTATTTTTCAGAATGTAAGGAAAAAACTATAATACATACATAACATAAAGAAAGGAGCGCAGACATGAATTTTAATACAGCTCTTTTACACGAAGGTGTAGATAAAAAAGAAAAGTTTGGTGCGACCCTGACACCTATATATCAGTCCAGCGCTTTTTATCAGCAGACTGCCGATAATCTGGCAGGAATATTTGGAAACAAAGCTCCGGGATACTGTTATACCAGAGTTGCAAATCCTACGATAAGCGCATTTGAAAATAGAATTAATAAGCTGGAGGGCGGAATCGGAACAATAGCTGCTGCTTCCGGAATGGCAGCACTTTTTAATGCTGTTACCAATATAGTAAGAAGCGGAGATGAGATTGTATCAAGTGCAAGCCTTTACGGTGGAACGATAGATTTGTTCAGAGATCTCGAGGCCTTCGGAATTACTACCAGATATGTTCAGAACAACAATTGGGAACAGATTGAGGCCGCCATTAATGATAAGACAAGACTTGTCTTTGCGGAGACCATCGGTAATCCCAGCTTGGACGTTACTGATATCGATAAGCTCGCGGAGCTTGCTCACAAGCATGGGGTTCCGCTCCTGGTGGACAACACCTGTGCAACACCTTATCTGATCAAGGTCCTTGAGCATGGAGCAGACATAGTAATTAATTCTTCTTCCAAGTATATAAACGGAAGCAGTAATTCGATAAGCGGTGTCCTGACAGATAGCGGAAAGTTCAAATGGGACAAGGAAAGATATCCCGGTCTTGCCGAATATGTAAAGTTTGGTCCGTATGCTTATATAGCAAAGCTCAGAAACGGATTGTTCAGAAATACCGGCGCCTGTTTATCTCCACAGACTGCCTTCTTAAATTCAATAGGACTTGAAACCTTGGGACTCAGAATGGAGCGTGAATGCAGCAATGCAGATAAGCTGGCTCACTTCCTCGAGGACAATTACAAGGATTTTACAGTAAATTATCCCGGACTTGAATCCAGCCCTTGGCATGAGATAGCCAAGAAGGAATTAAAGCACGGATACGGAGCAATAATTACTCTTCGCGTAGGAAGCAAGGAAAAGGCCTTCAAGCTGTTGGACAGCTTAAATATAGCTTACAGATTGTCCAATATCGGTGATACCAAGACCTTGGTCATCCATCCTGCTTCGACTATCAGCCTCCACTCTACCAAGCAACAGCAGGAGGATGCGGGAGTATTTGATGATTTAATCAGAATAAGCGTCGGAATTGAAGACTTTGAGGATTTGAGAGATGACTTCATTCAGGCTATAAAAAAAATATAAAAAAGTGATATTGGAGAAGAGAAATGGCTGAAAAAATTGATTATTCATCATTAAAAAAGGGTGGCTTCATGAGACAGAAGCAGAAGGGATATTTTTCCTTAAGACTTGCTGTTGTAGGAGGAAATCTCACTGCAGAAAATATTAAGACTGTTGCTGAAGTTGCTGAAAAATACGGAAAAGGCTATGTACACATGACCTCACGTCAGGGTGTAGAGATTCCTTTCATTAAGTTTGAAGACATCGAGGAAGTAAGAGCAGAGCTCTTAAAGGGTGGTGTAAGACCCGGCGTATGCGGTCCCAGAGTCAGAACCGTTACAGCTTGTCAGGGTGCTGCGGTTTGTCCCAGCGGATGTATCGATACCTACACTCTTGCCAAGGAATTTGATGAGAGATATTTCGGAAGAGAGCTTCCTCACAAGTTTAAGTTTGGCTTTACCGGTTGTCAGAACAACTGCTTAAAGGCAGAGGAAAATGACCTGGGTGTTAAGGGCGGATACTTAATCGATTATAAGCCTGAGGATTGCATTTCATGCGGTGTTTGTGTAAAGGCATGCCGCGAGGGTGCACTTTCAATGGCAGACGGTAAGGTAGTACTTGATAAGGAAAAGTGCAACAACTGCGGTCGTTGCGTTAAGGCTTGTCCTGCAGATTCTTGGAACTATGAGCCCGGATATATCGTATCTTTCGGAGGACTTTTCGGAAACAAGATTTATAAGGGCGAACAGATTGTTCCTATCATCAAAGACAAGGAAACACTTTTCAGAGTAGCGGACGCGGCAATCAAGTTCTTTGAGGATCATGCAAATCCCGGAGAGAGATTCAGACTTACTCTTCAGAGAGTCGGTGAGGAAGAGTTCCGCAAGGCTATTCAGGCAGCATATGAAGGAAAATAAAAAATAGCGATTGAACATTTGGTATTGCTTCATCCAAATGTAATCGTAAATATCAGGAGGATGAAAAAATGGCAGATATTCAGTTTGATGAGGAAGTAGATATTACCGATAAGGTATGCCCCCTTACATTTGTAAAGGCAAAGGTTGCAATTGATGAGCTTGACGACGGTCAGGTACTGGCTATCAGAATGAATGACGGTGAGCCTGTACAGAATGTTCCCAGAAGTATTAAGGATGAGGGACATAAGATTTTGAAGCTTGTAGACAATGAAGATGGTACATATACCCTTTATGTCAGAAAGGTGGAGGAGTAATGGCAGCAAGAATCACTGAGGCAGAATTTGAGGAAAAGGTCCTCAAGAGTGAAAAGCCTGTTATCGTAGATTTTTACTCAGACTCCTGTGTCCCCTGCAAGAAGCTGGCTCCGGTATTGGGTCAGGCAGAGGACGATTACGAGGACAAGCTGGTAGTCTACAAGGTTAACAGCAATTTCGATACAGCGCTGGCTGAAAAGTATGGCGTACAGGCAAATCCCACATTGATTTTCTTTGCAGCAGGTGAAGAAAAGGATAGAAGCGTGGGAGCACTTAATCCGATGCAGCTTAATGCATGGATTGACAAAAATTTATAAACATCAGATGAACTGAGTCTTACAGATAAGGAGAAAAGAAAATGATAATTACAGTTGCAGGTGATAAGAAAGAATATAAGGACGGACTCACACTTCCCGAGCTTCTTGAGGCAGAGAAGGTTGAGATGCCTGAGTATGTTACAGTATCTATCAATGATGAGTTCGTAGAATCAGAAGCAAAGGCTACCACCGTTCTCAAGGACGGAGACAGTGTAGAATTCCTTTATTTCATGGGAGGAGGCCAGTAAGCGATGGCAATGACAGATGAACAGATTGAGCGCTACTCGCGCCACATTATATTAAAGGAAGTAGGAGCCAAGGGTCAGAAAAAGCTCATGAACGGTAAGGTGCTTATCATCGGTGCCGGCGGACTCGGTGCACCTGCAGCAATGTATCTTGCAGCAGCCGGTGTAGGAACCATCGGTATTGTAGATGCAGATGAGGTTGATCTTTCAAATCTTCAGAGACAGATTATTCACGGCACCGCCGATATCGGTAAGGCCAAGGTTAAGTCTGCCAAGGAAACCATGGAAGCAATGAACCCCGATGTTACCGTAAAGACCTACAGAATGTTCGTGGATTCTACCAATATCAGAGAGCTTATCAGAGAATATGATTTCGTTATCGACGGAACCGACAATTTCCCTGCAAAGTTTCTGATCAACGATGCCTGTGTACTTGAAGGCAAGCCCTTCTCTCATGCAGGAATCATTCGTTTCAAGGGTCAGCTTATGACCTATGTACCCGGCAAGGGACCTTGCTACAGATGTGTATTCAAGAATCCCCCTCCGAAGGATGCTGTTCCTACCTGCAAGCAGGCAGGTGTTATCGGAGCAATGGGTGGTGTAATCGGTAGCCTCCAGGCTATGGAAGCTATTAAGTATCTGATCGGTGTAGGCGAGCCCCTTACAGGAGCCCTTCTTACCTACGATGCATTAGATATGAAGTTCAACAAGATTAAGATAAAGAGAGACTGCAAGTGTGCAGTATGCGGTGATAATCCTACAATCCTTGAGCCCATCGATTATGAGCAGGAGGTATGCGAGGAGACTGCAAGCCGTTTTGAGGCACCCAGAAGCTAAATAAGTAAGTATTATCGGATGACAATGCTACTTAATAGCGGATGGTATAGAGGTTGATGATATTGAAGCCAATGATACAAGGCGCAAGGAGTTACTATGGGAATAATTCGAATGGAATATCATATGTATGATGAAATTGCAAAATATGCACGTGAGCATCTTCCGGAGGAAGCCTGTGGACTTATTGCGGGAGAGGAAAATGAGGAAGGCCGTTTGATTAAAAAGGTATATTATCTTACCAATATTGATCATGCTGACGATCATTTCACTTTAGACCCTAAGGAGCAGCTCGCTGCAATTAAGGATATGAGAGCCAACGGACTCAAGCCGCTCGGCAATTGGCATTCGCATCCGTCATCACCCTCGAGACCTTCGGTGGAAGATATCAGACTCTCCTATGATTCCAATGCCAGCTATATGATTATTTCATTGATGGCAGACAATCCGGTGATTAATTCTTTCCATGTGGAAAATGAAGTGGTTACCAAGGAGGATTTGAGAATATATTCTGAGGAATATTACTACTGATTCGCGTGATAGAGTAATATAAACAGAATAAAATTGATAATTGAATACAAAGCATAGGTAGTATTTCCATTAGCATGATGTATGTGCTTGCATATTTGCTTTACGGCTATTAAAATAGTTATCGTTTACTTATAGAAGAATACTATAAGAACTATGGACGTTAAAAAAATAAGCTATTACAAATTAAGCAAATAATTATGCGATTGGAGAAATATTATGGCTGAAAGAATTGATTATGCATCATTAAAAAAGGGTGGATTTATGAAACAGAAGCAGCAGGGATTCTTTTGTATGAGAGTCGCTGTTGTCGGTGGAAAGCTTACTGCAAGCAACCTTAAGGTGATTACCGATATTTCGGAAAAATACGGTAATGGAACAGTGCATCTTACATCACGTCAGAGCGTAGAGATACCTTACTTGAAGTATGAGGATATTGAGCAGGTAAAGGCAGAACTTGCCAAGGATGGATTGGCACCGGCTGTATGCGGAGCAGGTGTGAGAACTATTACTGCATGCCAGGGTGCAGAAATCTGTAACAGCGGATGTATTGATACTTATGCTTTGGCTAAAGAACTTAATGAAAGATATTTCGGAAGACAGCTTCCTCACAAATTTAAGATTGGTGTTACCGGTTGTCGTAACAACTGCCTGAAGACGGAAGAAAATGATCTTGGTATCAAGGGCGGATATGTGATTGAGTATAAGCCGGAACCATGCATTTCATGCGGACTTTGTGTAAAGGCTTGCAGAAATGATGCACTTTCATTGGCAGATGGCAAGATTGTATATGATAAGGAAAAATGTATCAACTGCGGCCGCTGTGTAAAGGCCTGTCCTGTAAAGGCGTGGGATTATGAGCCCGGTTATGTGGTATCCTTTGGTGGTTTATTCGGTAACACTATTTATAAGGGCGAGCAGATTGTGCCTATCATTACGGATAAAGATACGCTACTCAGAGTGGCTGATGCAGCCATTAAGTTCTTTGAAGATAATGCAAAGGCCGGTGAGAGATTCAGATTCACTATTCAGAGAGTTGGTGAGGATGAATTCCGCAAGGCAATACTGAATGCATACGAGGAAAAATAAAAGAGTAAATGAAAAGATTTATGAAAAAAAATATTGTTATAAATATGGCTGCAGGTTTTATTTCTGCAGCTATATTATTAAGCGGCTGCGGTATAGCAGATAAAGATGAAGCAGTAGATAAGCCTATTACAGAAATGGACTTGTCAAATGCAGAGAATAATATAGAAAATAGCGTTTCGGAAGATAATACAGACATAGTCGAAGGTGATAATAGCCATGTAGAATTTGCAGTTAATCTTCCCATCACCATCACAGATGCACTTGGCCGCGAGGTTACTATTGAGAGTGCTGACAGGGTTGTTACCCTTTTGGGAAGCTTTGCTGATGTATGGTATCTCGCCGGTGGTGAGGTGGTTGCTTCGGTAAATGATACATGGACTAATTTTAATCTCGGACTTGATGATTCTGTGGTTAATTTAGGTAGTATGCTTAATCCTGATTTGGAGCTTTTGATTGCGGCAGAGCCCGATTTGGTAATAGCCAGCGCAGGTAACAGTGCTCAGATAGAGCTTGAAGAAAATCTTACCGCCACAGGCATTACTGTGGTTTATTTTGAGGTTTCTGATTTTAATGATTACAAGGCTATGCTGGATACACTTACTGATATTACAGGCCGTAAGGACAGATATCAGACCTATGGCATTGAGGTTGAAGAGGAAGTGCTTTTACAGAAGCAGATTGCTGAAGAGGCAGCCAAGGAGGATGGCTTCGAAGCGCCTACTGTGCTCTTTATCAGAGCTGCGGCAAGTTCGGTTAAGGCCAAGGGCAGTACCGGAACCGTAGGAGGAGAAATCCTTGCAGATTTAGGCACTGTAAACATTGCAGACACAGATGGGTCTCTTTTGGAGGATTTAAGCCTTGAAGCTATAGTGGCAGCAGATCCTGATTATATTTTTGTGACTACCCAGGGTGAGGATACAGAGGCTGCTCTCGCAAATGTTGAAGAGCTGTTCAAGACTAATGCCGCATGGTCATCACTTACAGCAGTTCAGAACGGCAATTACTACGAAATTGATAAAGCGTTGTATAATAGCAAGCCCAATGCAAGATGGGGCGAAGCTTACAGAATACTGGCAGATATTTTATATCCCGAACATTAGTCTTAAATTTTTATGATGGAGTTTATATGGCTTATTTTCCTTTCTTTTTTGAAGTAAACAGATTAAAGGGTGTGGTTATCGGCGGTGGCAGAATTGCACTTGAAAAGATTGAAAAACTGGATGCTTATGAAGCTGAGCTTACGGTAATTGCACCCGAAATACTTCCAAAGATATACGAATATAAATGTGTTAAAAATATTGTTCGCAGGGAATTTGAAGAAGGCGATTTAGAGGAAGCGGATTATGTAATCGCAGCAACTGATATAATCGAGCTTAATGGGCGAGTAAGACAGCTGTGCAGGGGCAGGCACTTGCCGGTCAATGTAGTGGACAATCAGGCTTTGTGCGATTTTATATTTCCGTCTGTATATAAGCGTGGCCCGTTGGTGGTGGGAGTGTCAAGCTCCGGCGCCAGTCCGCAGGTGGCTATAGAACTCAGAAAACAGTTTGAAGAGAATACTCCCGACAACATAGAAGAGATTCTGGATTATCTTGCTTCTATCAGACCGTATGTGAAGGAGAAGGTCACAAACCCCAAAATAAGACATCATCTGTTTGGCGATATTGCAAGGGAAAGTATGAGACTTGGAAGAGCGCTTGAACAAGCTGAGCTCGAGCAGCTGATAAGCTCAGCTGCGAGCACACAAATATAATACAACTACTAAGATAATGCATATATAAATACAATGCACATATAAATATATTGGTACATTCTATACCTTTGCTACGATATATTTTCCATCAGCGTCCTCAAACTGCTTGAGCTTGATTCCGAAGACCTGTTCTATGATTCCGGAATTAATAAGCTCTTCGGGTTTGCCGGACGCTATTATTTTTTGATTATCAACCAAAACAATATAATCAGATATTTGCAGAGCCTGAGTGAGGTCATGCAGGACCAGAATTACGGTCTTGCCTGCATCACGAAGCTTGGAATAGATTGAAAGAATCTTTTTCTGGCTCGGAAGATCGAGATAGGTGGTGGGTTCGTCCGCAATCAGATAGTCGCAATTTTGTGCCAGCTGCATTGCTAAAAAGGCACGTTGTCTGACACCGCCGGACAGAGTATCTACAGACTGGGTGGCATAGTCGGTAAGCTCAGCCTGTTCTAAGGCGGCGGCAACTATTTTACGGTCTTCACTACCCATTTTGCGTGAAAATCCCAGATAAGGGAAACGACCGTGCTCAACCAGGGTTTTTACAGGAATTGTAGGGAGCGTACTTCTGACCTGCGGAAGGAAGGAAAGCAGCTGAGCACGCTTTCTGGGGGGCATAGCCAGATAATCTGTATCGTCTAAATAAATCTTGCCTGAATTAACGGTTGATGAGCCGTTTAAGGCCTGCAACAGGGTGGTCTTGCCGGAGCCGTTGGGACCTATTACTGTTGTAATAGCTTTATCAGGGAATTCTACTGAGACATTTTCTATTATCAGAGTTCTGTCACATGACAGAGTAATATTTTCAAATCTAAGCATTGATTCTGCGTCCTCCTTTCTTGCGAAGAATCAGGTACAGGAAAAACGGTCCTCCTATGAAGGACATCAGTATGCCTGCAGGAAGCTCATAGGGAGAGAATACGACGCGTCCTATCATATCGCATAGCAAAACCATACTTGCGCCGATGAGAGCAGAGCAGGGTATGAGAATTCGAGCATCATTTCCGAACAGCTTGCGACTAATATGCGGAACAATCAGACCGACAAAGCCAAGCAGTCCGGCAAAGCTTACAACGCATCCGGCCAGAACGCTTGATATTATCAACAGAATGAAGCGAAGCAGATTAACGCGTACTCCTAATGACCTGGCAATATCATCACCAAGATTAATAATATTGAGAGCCTTTGACATAATAAGTGCCAGCACGAATGCTACAATAATTCCGATAGCAGGCAATGCAATAGATGAATAGCTGACACCGGCCAGTGAGCCCATCATAAAGGAATTGAGGTTGATGGTGATATCGTTGTCTAAGGTTTTAATCAGATTTATTCCCGCGGATAAAAAGCTTGATACAGTGATACCTGCAAGGATGATGGTCATACGAGATCTGTCACCGAAATAGGCAAGCATAAATATGACAATTGTGGTTATAAGTGCTCCAAAGAAGGAAAATAACGGACCTGCCCAGGTTGTCTTTGGAAATATCAGATATGCGAGCATTACGGCAAAGCCTGCGCCTGAATTGACACCTATGGTTCCGGGACCGGCAAGAGCATTGTTCATTACTCCCTGAAGTACAATACCTGAGGTGGATAATGCGATACCTGCAAGGAATCCGGCTATTACGCGGGGTAAACGTATACTTTTTATTATTATTGCAGCCTTGCCGGTGCTATCCGGATTGAACAGGGCATTGATTATATCGGAAACACTTATCCTTACGCTTCCCAGACCTAAATTTGCCAGTAAGATAATAATTAATATGGCAACAAGAATCAGTATTGTGATTACTGTTCTCGAAAGTTTTTGGCTATTGGTTGAACTGTTGTTTTCTAATTTTTTCATGAGTAAATTTAATAAATTCCAAGGGTTATAGATTTTGTCTGTTACCATTTTATTTGTATGCAGGTTAATAGTATAATACAATAAATCTATCACTTGATATAGATTTTTATTATTAAATAATTTCATATGTTTTTCACATTATAAAGATTGATTTACGAGCAAAATAATGGCAATATTTTAAGTAAGAAATATTAAGCAGAGGATATCAATTTGGGAAAACTTATTGGAATATTTGCTACTGAAATTTCATCAAGACTGCAGGGAAACTTTTATAAGCAACTGCACAAAAAGGCCACTGAATTGGGATACAATTTGGTGTTTTTTTCTGCAAATTTGGAGAGACTGAATTCTGATGATACTGATGAACATGCGATGGATTTGTTTGGCATGTCTGATAGAATGACTTTTTCAGCCTTTATTATTCATGCTCAGTCGCTTAGAAATAAGGATTTGATTGAACATGTGATAGAGATGGGAAAGAGAAGGGATATTCCTATCTTTGTGTGTGACTGTGATTCTATGGGATATACGAAAGAAGACGGAATTATCACAATCAATCTTGATTACAAGCAGGGATTTGCTGACTGTGTGAAGCATATTGTGGAGTGCCATAATTGCAAGAGTGTGTATATGTTGGCAGGTATGCGTGGAAATAAGTTTTCAGACGATCGTATTGATGTATATAAAGAAGTGCTGACTTCCCATGGAATGGATGTGAGTGCTGATAATATTATGTACGGTGATTTTTGGGAATTACCGGCCAGAGAAGCGGTGCTTAAGCTGATAAACAGTGACCTGCCCAAGCCTGATGCAATTTGCTGTGCCAACGATTCGATGGCTATTGCCGCCGCAAGAGTATTGGAGGAGCAGGGCTATCATGTACCTGATGATGTCAGAATTACCGGTTTTGACGGTATTGAGGATGGTAAATATAATTTCCCGATAATATCCACCTGCCAGCCGATATGGACGACAATCCCGGATTTAGTGTTTGACGACATTGCGAAGGACGTACGCAGCGGAGAGTATTATGTGCCGCTTAAATTCTATCCCAAGGAGAGCTGTGGTTGTGACAATGCTGATGCAATTAACGACAGAAAAGAAATGGCTCGTCTGATGCAGAATAACAGGCTGAATACCTGGCAACACAGTATGCTCTCAAATATGCAGCTTCAGCTTATGGATAGCAGTAATCCTTCTGATATCACTGATTATATGAATGGTATTATCGGAATGTTTAAGGGATACAAGCATCTGTATTGTATCAGGGATAATATTGAATGTGTTGACGATTGGATCGGAGCTTTTGACAAGATGCGTATTCATTTGAATCTGGAATTTCTTCCGGATAAAGACTACGGAGTGTTCCGGGCACAGGATATAATCCCGAATTATGAGCAGGTATTTCTGAATGCAGAGCCGGATGAGATATTTATTTTTCATATGCTTAAATCGGTTGAAAAGAAATACGGCTATTCAGTCATCAGGGCCAATTATTATTCTACTACGCAGATTAAGATCTTTTTCCAGTTTGCCGAGAGCTTTACAAATATGATGGAGAGTATTCTCCGAAACAGGCAATTGGAGCAGGCCAATCGGAAACTCAGCGAGATGTATGAACGTATGTCTGAAATTTATATCCGTGATATGATGACCGGATTATACAACAGAACAGGATACTACAAGGAGCTGGATTCATACATTTTAAGAGAGGATATCAGGGACAAATATATTCATATCATTACAGTTGATATGGATGGAATGAAGCTGATTAACGATAACTATGGCCATCAGGAGGGTGATATAGCAATCAAAGCAGTGGCAAGAGCAATCGGAGACTGCTTTGCGCAGCCTTATATTGGAGCACGCTTTGGAGGAGATGAATTCGTGGTAGCTCTGTTCTCAGATAGTGAAGATAAACCCGATCAGGCCCGGATATCGAAAAGACTCAATGATTATCTCAAGGCAATGCCCTCGCTTAAGGATAAGGAATATTCAGTGGGCGCCAGTGTGGGACATGCAGTGTGCAGAGTATCTGAATTGAAGGATATCAAAGAACTTGAAAAGCAGGCTGATGACAGTATGTACGTCGATAAGCACAAGCGCAAAGGAATTAAACAGTGATTTGGTATTATAAAGAAGTTATGGGGGGCGGTAGTTATTAAGAGATATTTCAATTTATACCGTTATAGAGAAAAATTAGAGAAGAATATAAAAGTATACAGATTCTTTACTATAATAACCGGAGCGATGCTGGTGTGCGCTGTGATAGCAGCAGTAATCCTTAATTACAGTGTGAAGGGAATGGAGCTGGCAGCAGGACAAACAGGGGTATCCAAGGAGCAGCTGCTCGAGAATCACAGCTATTATGTGCAGAATAATGTGTTTCTTATCGATGTATTTGTAATTGCAATCTTAGTTGTAGCCTTCCTTTACTGTTTGTTGGTGTTCCTTGGTTCAATAAAAAATCTGAGAGATTATGGTGGAATCAAGAAATATGCCAGGTCATCGGCCGAAGTGGGGCTGGAGATTCTCGAGAAAGAGATGGTCAGAAGCTTTGGCAATAGCATAATTGAGATAAAGAGAGCCGGACCTGCGCCAATGGGATGTTATTCCATCAGCTATAACTATAGCCCTATGAGTTATGTTATCAGAGGAGAAGCAGAACGCGGGATTATAACTATGGAGATAATTAATTCAGAAGGAAAGACTTTTTCAGCGGATAAGGTTTATCCCGAGGCGAAAAGATATTTTTACGATAGCTCCGAAAATGTGAGAATATTAGTGGAATTGACACATAAGGCTATTCTCGAAGACCGAGTTTTTTTTGAATAGAACCGGACGATATTGCATATGGCTATATTAGGGATAAAATAGCGAATTTTATAGTGTTTTAACCGTTATTATGGTATAATTTATGCATTAGTATATTTATTTGTACCGGGTAACTTGGGGAGATACAATATGGACAAGAAAAAAATCGCAGTTTTTTCGACAGGCTGGTCAGGGGAGATACTTTATGAGTATCTAAAAGGTGTTCGCGATGGCTTAAAGGAGTATTCGGCGGACATTTATTTGTTCCTCAGTTTTGCGGTGTTTGGACCCAGTGAAGAGGAGCTGCGTGGAGAATTGAATTTGTATCAGTTACCGGATATGAAGGAATTCGATGCAGCATTGGTTTTTGCCAACGGATTAGATTATCCCAAGGTATTGGAAAACCTTTCTGAGAGATTTATTGAGGCTGATATTCCTGTTGTTTACACAGGTAAGGAGGATGAGAGATTTTATTTTTCAGGCTCTGACAATTCAATCGGAACCAGGGATTTAGCAACACACCTTATCGAGGTACATGGAGTAAAGAATGCATTGTTCATAGCCGGTTCGGCTGATAATATGGATTCAAACAAGAGACTGGAAGCTGTTAAGGAAGTATTTGAACAGCATGGTCTCAAAATTAAGAATGAAAATATATGCTACACTAATTGGTCTCCATATGTAGGTTTTTCATATGTTCGCGAACGCCTTGAGGCGGGAGAAAAACCGGATGCAATAATTTGTGCTAATGATACATTAGCCATGGTTATTTGTAATGATCTTAACGATCAAGGCTACAAGGTTCCTGAGGATATGATTGTTACAGGATTCGATAATGAGATGCTTGCACAGGTTTATGATCCTTCTATCAGTTCAGTGGACCAGCGCTTTGATAATATCGGAAGACGCAGTGCTAATATTATCATTGATGTATTTGAAGGAAGAGAACCGCAGAAGATACAAAGATCCGATTGCGAATTTATCCCCAGTGAAAGCTGCGGATGCTGTGCCATCAAGGATTTCAGTGCCATCAGAAGAAAAATCGGTAAGGATAAATTTGTAGATCGATTAAATAATTCCAATTTCGATATTAAGCTCACTACGATGGAGAGAGTTATTCTAAAGGGTAATGATTTTGCCAGTCTGAGGGAATCCTTTTCAGCTCTTAATGCGCAGAATCTTCAGTATGAAGGTTCAACAGTTCATATATTAATAGATCCTTTAGTGGAAAAAACGATAACTGAGAATCAGCGAGAACTCAGAAAAGACGGCTATCCCGACACGATGAATCTGGTATATTCAAAGGATAAGGGATATGTACAGAATATAAATGAGTTTGAGACAAAAAAGCTATTGCCGCAGTTGAATCCGCAGGGTGGAAACAGATTTTTCATAATCATGCCATTGCATGAGGATGAGTACGAGACCGGCTATTGCGTGTTGGGAGATGATTTAGAAAAAGTAAGAGATGCTCAGATGCTTAGAAAGTATATGGAACGTCTCAATATTATTTTGAATCGTTTCTTCCAGAAGCTCAAGGTAAATGCTCTTAACAAGAGATTATTGCAGATGACCGAAACAGATGCGATGACGCATGTGAAGAATCGAACCGCATTTGAAACAAGGCTTGGAGATTTGCA
The DNA here is from genome assembly GCA_024403475.1 of Lachnospiraceae bacterium. Taxonomy (GTDB): domain Bacteria; phylum Bacillota; class Clostridia; order Lachnospirales; family Lachnospiraceae; genus AC2028. The sequence continues at coordinate 29,937 of JAKSRU010000012.1, forward strand.
AGCAAAAATGTGTTCAGAGCGCAAGCCGGAATTTGCATTTATCATATTTGATATCAATAACCTCAAGACTATCAATGATAGTCTCGGACATGAAGCCGGTGATGACTATATTATCAATTCCTGCAGACTTATTTGCAAAACCTTCAAGAAGTCGGCGGTATATAGAATCGGCGGTGATGAATTTATCGTGATTCTCGAAAGAGATGATTACAATGCAAGAGAGCGTCTCCTGACCGAGATGAAGGAAGAAATGGTTAGGTTAAAGACTGCGGAATTGCCTGTATATGAAAAGATATCTATAGCTTCGGGCTTAGCTACCTACAACAG
>JAKSRU010000120.1 GCA_024403475.1 Lachnospiraceae bacterium
TGCCATTCATTACCTCGAATCTGTAATCTGCGTATTTACAATGTATCTATTTTACTTTTGAGCGCTTCTCTTCTTTTGCCGCTATATGACCTATAGCATTTTTTCCGGTCAGAGCTGCTGTCGGAACTCCTCCGGGATACTTGAGCCAATGTCCGGCAAGATATACATTATCAAGTCCGGTGATTTCCTCAGACATAATAGCATTCATACTTGTAGCTGTCGTGATATAACGCATAAATGCACCCTGCGTATCATTATTGCGACGCGCATATGAATAGGGCGTCCATACATCCAGCAGTGTAAGCTTACCCTCATATTGAGGAAAACGTGTACAAATAGCATTCTCCAAAGCTGCTGCCACGTTCTGCTTTGCTCTCACATAACCCTCATAATCACTCTTATAAAGCTTTTTCCAATAATTAAAATCCTTCTTATATTGGTTGAGCGAAACCTGAATAACCGTCTTACCTTCGGGAGCAATGTATTCGCCATAGGCTCTGTAGTTTTTCACTCCTATACGGTCAAACACCTCGTATGCTGCCTCCACAGGTTCACAGGCAAAGCTGAGTGAATCCGGAATCTCTTCAAATAAACCATCAACTGCAAAAGCTACCTGACAGGCACTATACAAAGGATAGGTTTTTTTATCATCATATATTCTCTTAAGAGTAATAGGCGCGTACTTTTTATTAAGTAAATGCTTGAAGGTAAAATTAATATCGCAGGCACATATCACATAATCGGCATCAATCTTTTCTCCGGATTCCAGCAATATTCCTGAAGCCCTTTTGAAAAATTTATCCTTGATATCTTCCTTTACATCAGAAGCCAGGCCGACAGCAGTACTTTTTGCTGCCTGAACAGACACCCCTTCTACAAAGCCCTCCTGAATATTATCACGCACATCTTCTATAATAGAATGCTTACGTCTGTCTATGATTACCTGTTTGACGGACTTACCTAATTCAAGCGTTCCACCCGCAGCGAGATAATTATCAACCAGTATGCTTGCCATCTTTATAGAACCGCCCTTGATAATATCAGCATTACCCGATGCATAAAAGCTGTAGGCAATTACCAGCCAATATGACTCATATTCCTTGGGACAAAAATCCAAGATTAGCGACTTCATAAGCGGGCTCTTAAATTTTTCAGCCCAAGCCACATTATTAAGCCCAAAGTATCTCATTGAATATCTGAAAAACTTTCTGTCCGACATAACTGATTCGTGGGTAGTAATTGTATGTGCCAGCTCCTTGGGCTTAATGCCGGCTGCAATTACCTCTGTACCGAGCTTAACCAAATCCAGGAATGCATTGATTTCGACCTCATCTTCAGGTGCCAGCTCAAGCATCTCTGCCCTTGTCTTTTCTACATCCGGCCACAAGGTCACAGTTTTTCCTTCGTATTCCGAAGCCCAGAAGCAGGCTCGTCTTACCATCTCGGTATTTTCGTCCAAAAGCCCCAGCTCATTCCACAGTCTGTAAGCCTCTGTTCCCTCCTTGGTACCTGTAAGCCAATGCAGACAATTATCTATTGCATAGCCCTGTCTGTACCATCCGCTGCAGCTTCCGCCCGCAACAGTATTTTTTTCATATATAACTGTATCGAAGCCTGCGCGCTGTCCGAATATTCCTGCACTCAATCCGGCAACTCCGCCTCCGACTATTACTATTTTCTTTGTTTTTTCACTCATAATAATCCACTAATACCTTATTTTTTGTAGTAAAAAATCATCTGTAACAGATTATAAAACACTACACTTATTCGTTGCAAAATAAAAACACACCATAATTTGTGTTCGATTATAGTTATTTTACCAAAAACACAATATACTGTTAACGCTTTATGTAAACCTTCCCATATCGTGTATTTTACAAACGTCGCGAAATTTGGTAAAATATCTGTAATAAATTTGTAATATTTGTTCTTGAGGGGTAAAATAATTCACAAATTTAGATAGGAAGTTTTATGAAAAAGTTAAAAAAAGTAGTTATTGCTTTGCTGGTTTTGATTATGGCTATGCCAAGCATGACCAACAGTACCTCAGCAAAGGAATACACCGTAACACAGTATATGACCGAATGGAACATTTACCTTTATGAGCATCAGGATCTCATAAATGTGTATAATGAACTTTTCGATGCGCGTGATGCAGAAGGCAACCGTCTCTATTCAGATGAGTTTGTAATGGGCATTATCGCAAACGTTGAGCACGAAGGTGCACCCGGAATCGTGGAATACTATTTCAGTTTGCTCCACTACTATGATTTCTATCTTCCTTCGGGCGGCGTAAAAATCAAGACCGTCGATGATGTATATTATCTTATGAACTGGACCACCGACAACAGTGATAAATCACTCGGTGTATTTAAGGGAAGCTGCGGTGTCAGCTCCGTTCAGTGGTCTTACCAGAGAAGAATTAAGTGGCTCAACAAGCTTTTGGAAAGCCTTAACGGACGCACCGTAGTTACTCAGTATGACCTCACTTATGCTGACGTTACCATGATGCTTGAGGAGCTTGATATCAACGGTACCTATTATCGTAAGGTTACCAGTGCCGTAGGCAAGAATCCTACTGCCGCAGACTATGCAGAGGCTCTTTGCGATTACTATTTCATTCCTGCCGGAGCAGACCTTAATTATACTAACACCTGCCCCCAGTGCCAGGATAGACGTGCAACCGCTGAGCGACTTTGGAAAATGTATACCAATGACAAAGAGGTAATGTATACCTTTACCATCATTGATTATTGATTAGCTTGAAGCATTAAGTAGTTATTTATCTTCATATTTCACACAAGACAAAACGACTGTAATCGTAGGTTACAGTCGTTTTTTTGTGCTATAATAGGTAAGCGGTGTCTGAAAGCATTGTTTAGTGCTTAATTCAAATCAGATGCGAGATGCGGAGATTATCGTGAAAATAGCTGCTTACAATTACAGAGACTTCGATGAAGCCTTTTACTTTAATAAATTTGCAAAACAATACAACGTAGAAATCGTGCCTGTTAAGGATGCTCCTTCTGTTGAAAATGCCATGCTTGCATCCGGCTGTGACGGTGTATCCGTCATCACCCAGCCGGTAACAGAGGCTATAATTGCCGAGTGGTCAAAGGCAGGTGTAAAGCACATTTCGACTCGTACCATCGGTTATGATCATATCGACCTCGAGGCTGCAAAAAAATATAATATGCAGGTAAGTAATGTTACCTATTCTACCGGCAGCGTTGCCGACTATACTGTAATGCTTATCCTTATGTGCCTGCGTCGAATGAAGTCAATCATCAAGCGTGCAGAGGGTATGGACTACGGTCTTCCCGGTAATATCGGACGCGAAATCAAGGATTTGACTGTAGGTGTAGTCGGAACCGGCAAAATCGGCACCCATGTACTTCAGAACCTCAGCGGCTTCGGATGTAAGCTTTTAGCTTATGATCCATATGAGAATCCTACCGCAGCTGCTTTGGCTGAGTATGTTCCACTCGAAAAGCTTTTTGCTGAGGCTGATGTCATCACTTTCCACACACCTGCTACTCCCGGCAGCTTCCATATGGTAAATGCAGATAGCATCCAAACCATGAAGGATGGAGTCGTAATCATCAATACTGCTCGCGGAAGCATTATTGATACTCCGGCATTTATCGATGCTGTTGAATCCGGCAAAATCGGTTCTGCCGGTCTGGATGTTATAGAGAACGAGCTTGGTATCTTCTACGGAGACTACAAGTATGAAGTGATTGGTCATAGAGAAATGTCTATCCTAAAGGATCTTCCCAATGTTCTCATGCTCCCTCACATGGCTTTCTACACCGAAAATGCGATTTCCGATATGGTCGAGCATTCCATCTGCCACATTATCGAAGGCAAGAGTATAATCTGAGGCTCGACATATTTTAATTAATAATCTGCTTACTCTTAATATAATTTTTAATTAATATCAAGTATTAGTTCAATGGCTGGTTTATTTATCAAATAGATCAGCCATCTTTTGCATTAATTTCTCGTCGAATTCATCATCAGCATAAATAGCCTCGTCATTATCTACAGCTTCAAATCCATACGGTCCTACATAAAAATCTTTAATCATAATCGCATAATTGCCATTAGCATCATTTATTTCCCAATATAGAGTTGCAGACATTTTTTTTGCATTAGTATCATATTCATTTGAATCAAGCTTGAATGCAATTGTTTCACTCTGAAGGTATATTTCAGTTATTATAGATTTAAGCTGATTGTAATAATCTGTACAGCCTACTAAATCATAATATTGATAATCATTATCAGGACTTATTTCTTTCAACAGTGCCATTTCTTCTTCAGAAAGGCCATCTGTTACTACCGGTATAGAGCAATCCTTGCTAAATCTGTTACAGAATAAGTCAAAGAAATCATAATTACTATTGGATACATTTTTACCCGGTCTTAAAGCCTGATTGACTATATAGGAATTAATCTCTGAGCCATTTATAGTTGCATCAAAAAACTTGATATAATCAAAGTAATTTATTTCATCTATATATTCAGTATATAAACTATCCTTGGAATATGTGTCCAAAGTAACTATATATGAATCTTTGTTATAGAAAAATATAATTATTGGTATATTTCGATCAGCAGAAGAAATAGTTACATAAGCTTCATAATAACCAATATTCTCGGGAACATCCGTATCTATGGTTGTTGAATAGTAATTAAAACTATGGTATGTAATCTGATCAACCTTAACCCTGTAATTTCCGGTAGGGAATGCTTCTTTATGCAATTCACTAAGTTTTTCGGATGTATCACTGTAGAATTGAGAAAAAGATTTAGAAACATCAAGTGAGACTGTTCCTGTCATCCCCACAAAATTGTTTATTCCTTTTAAGATTGCTTCATTATTGCCATTTATGATGTCATTGGCTAGCTGCTTTGATCTTACAGAATATATAATTTTCTCGTAGCTTACTGGTGCGTCTAATTCCGGAAAAACCTGCACAACTCCAAAATAAATGAATATGCATGCTAAAAGTGCAATGCAAAAGATAAGAATTATTTTCTTTCTCTTTTCACGCTTCATGCGCTGTTGAATCTTTAAGAACGGATTAAATGACTTTGCAGCAGAATTTGCACTAATCGAGTTACTTTCGCCTTCATCACCGGATGTAATTTTTGCCGTCATCGCATTTAGCTTGTCCTGACATTTTTTGCAAGAGGCAATATGCGCATCAATTTCATTTGAAGTCTCCGGTGAACACAGTTGTTCAATATATTCCGGTAATAAATCATCTACAATATAACATTTCATAATTTGTCCTCTCTGAGCTTTTGTTGAAGCTTTTCCTTTGCTCTGTAATAATTGACTCTGGCCCAGGTTTCACTTTGCTCGAAAACTGCTCCTATCTCTTTGAATGAAAGACCCAGTAAACGGTGAAAAATAATCTCTTTTTGACGCTCATCCAACCAATGAATTTTCTTATATAGTATTTCTTTCTCTTCTTCAGATATCAGTTCTGACAAAATATCCGTATCTGAAACCAACAGATTTTCTTCATTCTCTATATATTCAATGGAAATATTTCTATTATCATGACGAGAAAGTTCATCAAGCAAAGTATTCCTTGCTATTTGGCATAACCATGTATAGATATCGCAATCATTTCTAAAAGAATCTGCATGCTCAATCGCCTTTAGAAAAGTAGTTTGCGTAATATCTTCCGTCAATTCTCTATTATGACATTTTGATAAAATATAGTTGTAAACACGCTTCGAATATCTAACATATATATCATCAAATGAATTATCCCTTTTCACCGTTTCACCTCCCTTCATTTATATAGACGCTTCAAATATGAAAACGTTACAATTTTCTCAAAAAAAATCGAGTAGGACCATGCCTACTCGAAATGCATAACTAATAATCAATTCCTATGTGAATAGTCATCCTATCTGACAGGTCTTCTTTCCTTTGACTTAAATCTAATCATCGGCACAGCAGTAATATACGCAGAAACCAAAGTCGCTGCAAAAAGCATACCTCCGAAAATATCAGTAAACCAATGAACTCCTGAGATAAGTCGTCCTGCTACTGTAAGTGCGATAACAGCTATAGCAGAGATTCTGGCAATTTCCAGCACCATTTCTCTCTCTGTAAAAAATCTGATTTTTCCCCATGCTACATATGCCGAACCCATAATAGTGCATATTATTAAAACATGTGATGACGGATATGAGCATTCAAGTTTACCGCCCTCTTCAAGGATAGGACGCATATTAACCTTGATAATCTTATCAAACACTATATATACAACCACCATGAGAACATACAGGCCTGCCATTGCCCATATTGCCTTGTCAACCTTGAATATATTTTTGCTTTGAATGAGCTGAAAAACACCTATCGCCACAAAGGTAAGTGCCGTCAATATTGCAAGTACCATCAATACATCTGTAAGTTTGTCCCAAAATACATTCTCTCCAATTGCATCTCTAAACGAACCGTTCAGATGCGACCAACCCACTTTAGAGCCCTGCGGTCCTATAGGTTTTCTGTCGATTGCTGCCACCAGTATCGTATAAAAAAAAGTAGCTATCGCCAGCATAATCGTAATTGAAAGTTTCTTGTTCTTGTCGATAAAGTCCTTAATGAAATCCATTATTAGTCCTCTCATTCCGCACAATACACATTTTGCGCTTAACAATACCAAAATATTTCATTATTTAAGTATAAAACCTATATTACTATCTTGCAACCCGCTCAAACTAAGCAATCCTTAAAAATACTTAATCTTTTTTGCATAAACAACCATACATATACAACCGTACAAAACGGCCATACAAAAATAGGCACAAAAAAAAACGCACAAAAACAGCCGCACAGAAAAATATCTGCGCGGCCGATTAATCATTTAACTTATATTCTGATTGTCTTCAAAGGATTAGATGTTCAACATATCGCTGAATACCTTGAGAGCTCCGTCAGTCTCATGTGCAAGAACCTTCTTTGCAAGAACCTTACCAAGCTGTACACCCTCCTGGTCGAAGCTGTTAATGTTCCATACAAAGCCCTGGAACATAACCTTATTCTCAAAGTGTGCAAGAAGTGCACCGAGAGCTTCGGGAGTAAGCTGCTCACCGATAATGATGCTTGAAGGACGTCCGCCCTCGAAGTTCTTGTTCTTGTTTTCATCATCCTTACCGCATGCAAAAGCAACAATCTGAGCTGCTACGTTAGCGCAGAGCTTCTGCTGGCTGGTGCTTCCCTGAATATCTACATCAGTACCAATCTGGCTGTTCTTAAATCCGATGAACTGAAGAGGTGTAATATCAGTTCCCTGATGAAGAAGCTGATAGAATGAGTGCTGTCCGTTGGTTCCGGGCTCACCAAAGATTACGGGACCGGTAACATAGCTTACAGGCTCACCAAAGCGGTTAACTGACTTTCCGTTTGACTCCATATCAAGCTGCTGAAGATGTGCAGGGAATCTTGAAAGAGCCTGTGAGTAAGGAAGAACTGCTGTTGAAGGATATCCGAGTACATTACGCTCATATACACCAATCATGGCATCAAGCATTGCAGGATTCTTCATCATATCTGCATTTGCAGAAAGCTTATCCTCCGCTGCTGCACCATCGAGGAATCTTGCAAATACTTCGGGGCCGAATGCAAGGCTTAAGATTGCTCCGCCTACACCTGAAGTTGAAGAGAATCTTCCGCCGATATAATCATCCATAAAGAATGCTGCAAGATAATCACTGCTCTTTGCAAGAGGTGAAGTCTCACTGGTAA
>JAKSRU010000121.1 GCA_024403475.1 Lachnospiraceae bacterium
TCTTTTGCAGGTTCTGCAACAGGCTCTGTAACAGGCTCTACAGCTACATTAGGAATATTAACAACCGCATTCTGGCTATACTTAAGCACCTGTGAAATATCGAATTCAGGCATCACAATGCTTTCCGGAGCAAGTGATCTGAAGGTATTAACGGTCTCTGCCGCTTCCTTGGTGCTGCTCTTGACTACGTTTGCCACTTCGTTAGCAATCAGTGTACTTTCCTTGACCGCAACTGCTGCCTCATTGGCCTTAATAGTGCTTTCCTTGGTCTCATTAATAACACGTCCGGCCTCAGATACTGCATTAACAAGGCTGTCATGCTTATCATTGAGCATATCATAGAGGAACATTACCTCTTTATGGTTCTTGTTAATCTCCTCAAGAACAGTATCCGAATACTCGTTTACTGCCATGATCTTTTCATTTGAAATTCTCTCAAGGCTTCTTTCAGTCTTTTCCTGAGCATATTCAACCGCCTCGTCAACCACACCGTCAACGTGCTTCTTTATACCTTCAATTTCCTCTGTAACCTTCTTTTTTACTTCCTCTTCAATCATCGCCCTGACTTCATCGGAAGCCTCCTGCTTCTTTGAAGGAAGAATAAAACTGAGAGCAAAAACTGCTGCACCTGCAATAAGAAGGATAATTTCAAGAACTGTCATTTTTCCATCCTAACCCTTATAAAAAATTTAGTACCTTCTAATAATAATACTGCTATATACGAAAATCAAACCCGCTGTTAGTTTTTTTTACGACCACTTTATCCTTAGGCTGTTCGCGGCGTTGTTTGCCGCCATCTCCATAATACTCGTTCGAGCCCTTTTCTCTGGCGTCCTGCTTTTTATTGTAAAACTCACTGCGATTGGTATTCACAACATTTTGCGCATTTGAGATTTCTTTCTTTTCTATTGTATGACCTATATGGCTCTGATCGAGCATTGACTTGGAATCTTCATTTTGCTTAATAATCGAATAATCCTGAGTCCTTACAATAGGTGCAATATCCATTCCTGCCATACATTTCTCCCCCAAACCTATACAAAAACTGTGCCATTATCACTTATCCTACTTCGATAAGTGATAATGACATCCGTGTCCTCCTACAGAGGCATCATCTTTACATTTCCGTCTACGCGTTCAAACTTGCAGTATTTATAGCTGTTTTGAACATTCATAGACACATCACCGATTATAATGGTGGTTCCGGGATAAACCTCACCGGTAACCACAACGGAAGCTGCCTTGCTGACGGAAACGACAGCATCAATTTCCTTCATTCGCTCGCTCTTTTCGTTGAGTTCAAGCTTTTTCTTCTCAAGAAGCTCTACATTCTTCTTTACATACTCAATCTGCTCGGGAGTAAATCTTGCTCCCTTCGCCTTCTTTTCCGTAAAGTTCTGAATGATGGGCTGTGCATTTTTAATTGTTCTGACTATCTCTGCCACTTCCTTCTGAAGGGCAAAGTACTCAGTCTTTAACTTAGGATTAACACCTACTTCAACAATGGTATCAGCTCCCATCACAGCACCGAGTGTACGAACCTCCACGCTGCTTTCCGCCTGAACTCTACCACCTGTGATAAAGCCCTTCTTACCGGTTACTTTAATATCTTTTCCGGCCTGGGCCTTACTGTGAAGAATAGACTCGGTATTAATATATCCTCCGGCTTCAACAGTGGCATTCTCAATGAATTTAGAAATAATATTACCGCCGGCTTTTAGGATTCCGTTACCCATTCCCTTCATACCGCGCGCAATGGTTATGTCCCCACCGGCTTCAACAACTGCGCCCTCAACAACACCATTTACTACAACATTGCCGGTTGCATGAACCTCGAAGCCTGCGTTAACAACACCATTAACCTGAACACAGCCCTCATAGGTAATATTACCGGTACTGTTATCTACATTTTCAACCTCGTATACATTGGAAACAAACACCTCACCGCCAACCAGCATTACATGTCCGTTAACCTTTGAAGTAAGAGTTTTTCTATCCTCTGACAACAATATATTGTTACCGTGATGAAGAGAAGCACGCTTAACATCGCGGGGCTTAATCTTGTTTCCCTGTATAGTCATTCCGTATTGACCGGGATCTTCAGGAATAAGTCTAGCAAGTACATCACCTTCCTTGCAGTGATTAATCAAATTGAGATTGAAATAATCTACAGAACCATCTTCCTGAGGTTCGGGGTGAGCCGACAAATCAGTATTAAAATAATACTCAATTCTTGCATCTGTTCCGTGCACCGGCTTAAGGCCTCTTGCAACAGGAATCTGAATTCCGAACATTCCATTCCCTTCGAAATGCTGTTTAAGCAGCTGTTCCTGAATACCGTATCTGATTCCTCTAAAGGACATATCCTTGACAAACTCGTCGTAGGTTAATCTTTCTCCGGTTGCGGACGGAGGTATAAACTTGGCTACTGCCACCATATTATCAGGCGAAGCCATATAATTATACATTTCAGCAACCTTCGGGCATTCCCCGGCCCCAATAGGTATTATTGTGTCTTCTCCGGCTTCAGCTGCCATCTTCACTGCGCTCAGATTATAGTCAAGGCTCTGTTTATCAAGATAATTGACCAGCTCCTGAACAACAATCTTCTCTCCACCATCTACAGGCGCAAAAAGATGGACGCCAAAACCACCCTGCACGTTTTCTAATCTAAAATACGCGTTTTGCATGGTCTGCGTCCCCCTAAAATTAAAACTCTATCTGTCTGTTAAAATTCCCATATACGCACCGAGCTTAGTTCTCATCTTACCAATAGCTCTGGTATGAAGCTGAGAAACTCTCGATTCTGAAACCTCAAGGACATTTGCAATTTCCTTAAGTGTCAGTTCTTCATAATAATACAGGCTTATAATCTTTTGCTCCTTGTCGGTCAAAAGTTCAAGTGCTTCACCAAGCATTTTGGTAAGCTCCTGCTTCTCAATATTTTCCTCAGGTGAATCAAAATGAGCAGTTGTTCCTCCACCACTACCCTGCGGAACATCGCTGCCGGACTCCATAAATTCATCCAAAGATACCAAACCGGTAATTTTCATCTGAGATTGCCAATCATAGTATTCATCTTCGCTGATACCAAGTCCCTTGGCAATTTCCTCATCGGTAGCCTGGCGTCCTTTTTCAATCTCAACCTGCTTAATTACCGCATCAATCTGCTTCTGTTTCTGTCTTATGGTTCTTGGAATCCAATCCATTTTTCTGATTTGATCCAGAATAGAACCTCTGATACGAAGGCTGGCATAGGTTTCAAACTTAACCTCCTTCATGGTATCGAACTTATCTATCGCATCAATCAAACCAAAAATACCATAGCTGCACAAATCCTCGTATTCGACATTATAGCCAAGATACATACTCAATCTGCCCGCCACAAGCTTTACCAACGGAGCAAATTCCAAAATCAGTTTTTCTCTGATTTCAGGCGATTTGTTTTGCGTATATTCATCTAAGAGTTTTTTTCTTCCGGTCTCATCCATGAAATTTTCCCCGTACCTCTTCCCTCTCAAATAATTTTAAGACATTACTTTGTCTTTTCTTCAACATTACCATCAGTTGCAAGTGCAGCCTCTGCTGCTTCTTTTGCTGCTCGTTCCTCTTCCTCGATACGCTTCTGATTCTGCTTCTCGAAATGTTCGATTACATTCACAATCACGGTACCGATAAAGTAAAATACAGCCAGCACAGCGAGCAAAATACCAAGCTTTGCCACAATTGAGTAGTTCATTAAATAAGTAATAACCACTGTAACCAAGCCGGCAACAAGCATCATAATAAGCGTAAGATTTTTCTTATTCATGCGCCCTTCGCTCCTATATAATAGTTAACTCCTTGCCTACGGCCTTAATGTGAAATTCACCGGTCTCCGGATAAAAAATTACGGTACGACCGTAATTAAGTCCGGTATCCTCTGCAATAATAGGAATACCGAGCTCTGCGAGCTTTTTCTTAACTGCTTCCACATTGCGGTTACCAACCTGCATAGCATCTGTTTTACCGGTGTAATTGAACATAGTTGCTCCACCGGCAATCTTAGCCACCATTCGCCTTTTGGATGCACCAAGTGCCTCCATCTGTCTTACAAGTTCAACAATTCCCGTATCTGCAAATTTTGCAATATTTGTTTGACTATTCTTTATAGCAGTACTGTCAGGAAGCATTACATGCGCTAACCCGCCGACTTTTCCACCTGTGTCTCTTATTGCGACCCCAACACATGAGCCCAGTCCAAGAGTTGTTGCTCCATCGGGTGCGATGCATGTCTTCAAATCAGCCATGCCTACCTTTACTATTTCACTCATATTATACACGCACAAAAGTGTCGCGTGAAAAATGCTTTACATCCTTCACGCTGACACATTTCTAATTAAACAGGAATTCCCAAAGCAGTTAAAATCTTTGCATAGGAATCAATATCGGGTACAAGTACAAAGAAACCATCGATTTCGACATCATCAAAGAACTGAGACTGAATCATCAAAATCTTGTCACCATAGATACCAAATTCAATAGCCGGTACCGAAAGGATTGCGCCAGCCATATCTACAGTAAGTGACGGAGGCGAAGGGAATATTGTGAGATTGGTAATCATTGCCAATGAATTCAAATATGCTCCGGTAATAATATTACCAACCTCCTGCATAGCAGAACGCTCCATATCAGTTAATTCATCGGAATTGGGATCACCCATTCCCATCATAACCTTATTAATCAAATGCTTAGCAGATGAAAGCTCGAGAAGGAAAAGCATGCTTCCGGTAATGTCGCCCTCTACACCGAGGAATACACCAACCATTATCTGCTCTTCTCCGCCAATCATACCTCCAAGCTCATTAAAATCCAAAAGCTTTACCTGAGGAACACGCATATCTATCTTACTGCCAATCATCTGTGAAAGAGCAGTCATCGCATTTCCCGCACCGATATTGCCAAGCTCTTTAAGGACATCGAAATATTGCGATGTCACTGTTTCAAGATCAAGTTCACTCATCGTTTCACCTATTATTAATCAATTTGTTGATAGTGTTACTCATTATCCTCAATAGTAATCATATTGAGATCCAGCAGTGAGATAAGCTCATCGTTATGCTTTCCTACACCGCTTAAGAACAAAGGCTTGTTACTGTTCTTATCATGAGATACCTTTTCAATCATGTCTTCTGCAAGAGTAACTACTTCCTTTACCTCATCAACGAGAACACCCATAGTTCCCTCACCCTCTGTCTTGAGAATAATGATACGTGTAGCTCTTCCGTACTCGTCATTATCAAGTCCCATCTTAAGTCTGAGACTTATAACAGGGATAACCTCACCTCTTAAGTTTATTACACCCTTAAGATAATTTGATACCTTGGGCACACGGGTGATGTGCTGCATTCTGATAATATTCTCTACATAACGAATATCTATGCCGTACTGCTCTTCTCCAAGACGAATAACTATATACTGGAGAGTCGCTGTAACAATTTTGGTTTCATCGCCGTCATCAGGTAACATATTGTTATTTACACTAAGCTGATCCATAATTATTTACTCTCCCTTCCTTACAACAAAGCATTAACATCAATGATGAGAGCAACCTCGCCATCACCGAGAATTGTTGCACCGCTGATAAACTTAACCTGTTTGATATACTTACCAAGAGACTTAATAACGATTTCCTGCTGTCCGATGAGTTCATCGATAACAAGACCGGCAAGCTTATCGCCCTTCTTTACAATGACAACTACACTGCTGTCCTCATCTGCAGGATTGCTCTCATTCTCAAGAACCTCATTAAGTCTGATAAGAGGAATAACAAGTCCTCTGAGATTGATAACTTCTTCGTTCTGTACAAGCTTAATATCTGACTTTTCAATAGTCTCAATGGTCTGAATAGAGCCGAGTGAAATGGCATACTTTTCACCACCCACAACAACCATCAAAGCCTGAATAATAGCAAGGGTAAGAGGAAGTCTGATAGTCCAGGTTGAGCCGACTCCAAGCTGGCTCTTTACTTCAACTTCACCGCTGAGGGCTTCAATCTTAGACTTAACAACATCAAGTCCTACACCTCTTCCTGATACATCGGTAACCTTCTTAGCAGTTGAGAAGCTGGGAAGGAACAAGAGATTGATTATCTCCTTATCAGTCATCTGGGCAGCCTGCTCGGGAGTAATAGTTCCTCTCTCAATTGCCTTATTCTTAACAGCCTCTACATCAATTCCGTTACCATCATCTCTTACCTCGATGATTACGTTATTACCATCCTGATATGCATCAAGGAAAATAGAACCTGCTTCAGGCTTTCCACGCTCTGCTCTGATTTCTGCAGATTCAATACCATGGTCTGCAGAGTTACGTAACAGGTGCATGATGGGATCACCGATCTCATCTACTACTGTACGGTCGAGTTCTGTCTCTTCACCTGACATATAAAGCTCAAGCTTCTTACCGAGATTCTTCTGAAGGTCACGAATCATTCTCGGGAATTTATTAACTGTGCTCTCGATAGGTACCATTCGAACCTTCATAACTGATTCATGGAGGTTGGTGGTTACACTCTCGAGGTACTCAATCTGTTCGTTAAATACTGAATTATTCTGTGAACCGGTTGAAGCTGAAACAAGGCTGTTCTTTGCAATGATAAGCTCACTTACAAGATTCATAAGGCTGTCAAGCTTTTCGATATCAACACGAACAGTTCTGTTAACGATAGGCTTTCCGGTCTTTTTCTCGGGAGTCTTGGGTGCGCTTGCAGGAGCAACAGCAGTTGTGGGAGCCGAAGCTGCAGGAGCCTCCGCCTTAACCTCTTCCTGCTTAGCAGGTTCATCTGCCACAGCCTCTTCTGTTGCAGCAGGTGCTACCTTTTCAGGATCAAATGTATCGCCTTCAACGCTCTTTATCTCTGATACATTCTCTGCAGCCTTAACCAATTCCTCAAGCTTGTCATCAGAAATAACTACGAGCATAAAGCTGTTATCAAACTTTTCATCCTCAAGATCCTGTGAACTGGGGATTGATACTGCGATCTCGCCCTTTTCCTCAATAGCCTTAACTACAAGGAATGCTCTTGCTGCCTTAAGAACACAATCTTCATTTACAGTTACATTCAGGGCATAAATCTTTTTGCCCTGCTTAGCAGCCTCCTTAAGAACAGTAATCTGACTCTCATCGTAGGTTACCTTATACCAAGGAGCATCATTTTCAGCCGATGCAGCGGCGGCCGCTGCCTTCGAGCCCTTCTTTGATTTTGTCTCCTTCTTGGTTTCCTTCTCGGGTGCCGGTGCAGGTGCTGCTGCAGCTGCGGGAGCCATTCCCTTATTGTTCAAAATGTCGTTAAGCTGTCGGATAAGGGGTTCATTGTCATTGGTTCCCTCATCTGCGCTATTCTTAATGTTGTCGGTGTACTCCTGGAGTGCATCCAGACACTGGAATAAAACGTCGATCATTTCGGGCTGAACCTTGATATTTCCGGTTCTTACTTCCGAAAAAACATTTTCCATATCATGAGTCAAGTTCTGCATACGCTTATAACCCATGGTACCTGCCATACCCTTAAGTGAATGTGCAGCACGGAAAATTTCGTTGATTGTATCAGAATCCTCCGGGTTCTGTTCCAAATCAAGAATCTGAGTGTTCAAATTTTGCAAATGCTCATTTGTCTCATCAAGAAAGATCTCAAGATACTGACTGACATCCATAGCTTAACCTCCATTT
>JAKSRU010000122.1 GCA_024403475.1 Lachnospiraceae bacterium
AGATAATATAAACCGTGCGATATATTTATAAAAATTATACCTATGGTTTATAGTAATTAATAAATTTACACTATATATTAATAAAGGTGACGTACTCTGATGAGATATGTTGCCTGGTAGCCATGAGGGCTACCGGAAAGGAGAATCATGAAGATTAATACAAGATTATTTGGAGAGGTAGACATCGAGGATGAGAAGATTTTGACCTTTGAGAGAGGCATTATCGGATTCCCTGACCTCAAGCATTTTACAATGATTTATGACGAGGAGAAAGGAAGCAACGCCGGCATCAGATATATGCAGTCTGTAGAAGAGCCTACCTTTGCTATGCCTGTAATGGATCCTCTCGTTGTTAAGCCCGATTATGATCCCGAAGTAAATGATGAGCTCCTCAGCGGACTCGGAAATCTTACTCCCGACAACATTCTCGTGCTTGTAACAGCAACCATCCCTCACGACCTGACAAAGATGTCAGTAAATCTCCAGGGACCCATCGTCATCAATGTGGACGAGCGCAAGGCTGCTCAGATCATTGTAGACAGCTCAGAATATCCTATTAAGTTCCCTATTTACGATATTCTCAAGAGCAGAAAGGATGGTGAGTAATATGTTAGCACTGTCCAGAAAAAAGAACGAAGCACTTATCATTAACAATAACGTAGAAATCACAATTCTTGAGATTAAGGGTGACCAGGTTAAGATTGGTATCACTGCTCCCAAGGAGGTTCCTGTATATCGTAAGGAGGTTTATCTCCAGATTCAGAACGCCAACAAGGAGGCTGTTGCCGATACCGAGGGACTTGCAGCTCTCAAGGATCTGTTTGGCTGATTTCGCGCTCGACCTGCAGATATGTCCGATGCATATCCTATAGGTTGATGAGAAATAGAAATAATTTCCATAGAGAATCATTTCTGTATTCGTTGCTTTTATTTGATACAATACACGAGATGATTCTCTTTTTTTGTGAACGGAGATTTGAACGGAGACTTTATGAACGTAACAGAGTTGCCTATTCAGGCAAAAGAAATTTTAGAAAGTAATGGAATTGCGGCGGACAGCGTGGTTGCCATCAGCCCGTTTGACCTTACCTTTGCGGGTGAGTATACCGACGGATATGTGGTGCTGACCAGACAAAAGCTTGCAATTATCAACAGCAATATGGAGGAGCTTGGAGTGCGTCTTTTCAAGGGCGTGACCAAGACCAACAAGGATGCGGTATCAAGAGTGGCTTCCTTCGAACTGAAGGTATATGAGAGGAAAGAGCTCTCAGGCTTCAAGGTTGAGCACATGGTTGCTACCAACAGACTCTGTGCAGTGAAGGGTGATGAACTCCTCGGACTTGCAGCCTGCACCAACCTGTATCTGGAGGAAATCAACCACATCAGAGACCTGCTCAAGCTTCTTGATAAGGATGAAAATGCAGAGATTGTTGTGACCAAGGAAGATAAGGGCGAAGAGGATGAGGAGCTTTACTGCCCTCACTGCCATACTAAGTATCCCGATCCTAAGCGTAAGATTTGTCCCAAGTGTATGAACAAGAGGTCTATTTTCCTGCGCTGCCTGGGCTACTATGCAAAATATATGCTGCCGGTAATCGGACTTTTCATCTGCTATATTTTGGCAGCTGTACTCAATATCGCATGGCCGTATTTAAGCGGAACAATGCTTTATGACTATGTACTTGGCAAAAATAATGAGATGCTCGGTAAATTCGGACTTGATAATCAGTATGTATTTGCGCTGATACTTCTGGTGATTGTGATGCTTGGCGCCAAACTGCTTCAGCTGGTGACCTCCATCGCTCAGGGTACTATGACCGCAAGACTGGTTACCAAGACCGTGCGTGATATGAAAAAGGATGTATTTGCATCCTTAGAGAGTCTGTCTCTTAGCTTCTATACCTCCAAGCAGACCGGTAGTCTGATGACCAGAGTACTCCGCGATGCAGACAGAGTTACAGGCTTTTTTATTGATGGATTCCCTTATATATTCATCAATTCCTTCACTATTATCGCGACCTTCACAATCATGTTCATGCTGAACTGGAAGATGTCGCTGGTAGCTATAGTGCTGGTACCTCTTCTTGTGGTAATGAGTATCAAGCTCAAGCCTGCACTTTGGTCTCTCCACGGACGCAGACATCGTGCAGAAAGCGCGGTTAACAGCAGAGTTAATGACAACCTGACCGGCGCCCGCGTAGTTCGCGCCTTTGGTCAGCAAAATCAGGAGATTGAGCGCTTCGAGGCTCCAAACGATAACCTCAGAGACGCAGAAGTAAGAATTGTAAGATACAACAATAAATTCACACTTCTCTATGAGATGGTTCAGGAGATTTCAAGCATATGGGTATGGGCTCTCGGTGTAATGCTGCTCCTTAATTGGCACAGCATCAGCTTCGGTGTACTCATTACCTTCGTTGGCTATATCGGCCAGCTCAACGGACCGATGAGATTTTTTTCATGGGTATTCCGTATGTGGTCAGACAGTATCAATGCGGCGCAGAGAATGTTTGAGATTATGGATGCTGTTCCCGAGGTTGTGGAAAAGACCAATCCTATTCCTCTTGAGAATCCCAAGGGCGAGATTGTAATCAAGGATATGACCTTCGGTTATGATCCCAACCATCCTGTGCTTAAAAATATCAACCTGCATGTTAAGCCCGGTGAGATGCTCGGTATTGTAGGACATTCGGGAGCCGGTAAGACCACATTGGTCAACCTTCTGTCACGTCTCTATGATGTAAATACAGGTTCTATCGAGGTAGATGGAATCGATGTGCGTGATTTGTCCTTTAAGGACCTGCGCAGAAATATTGCAATGGTATCACAGGATACCTACATATTCATGGGCTCGGTAGCAGACAACATTGCATATGCGGATGAGAATGCTACAAGAGCGCAAATTATCGAAGCGGCAAGACTTGCCGGTGCGCACGATTTTATCTCAAAGATGCCCGATGGCTACGACACTATCATCGGAGCATCCGGTAAATCATTATCAGGCGGTGAGAGACAGCGTCTTTCAATTGCGAGAGCGATTATTGCCAACCCTAAGATACTGATTCTTGATGAGGCTACCGCAAGTGTAGATACCAAGACCGAGAAGGCCATACAGGCTGCACTCAACATATTGGTACAGGGAAGAACCACTCTTTCCATCGCCCACAGACTTTCTACTCTCAGAGATGCCAATCACCTGATTGTAATCGAGAAGGGACGCATCGAGGAAGAGGGTACCAGACAGGAGCTCGAGGAGCTGGGCGGTATTTACCACAAGCTGGCTGAGCTGCAGACCAAGTCACTTGCACTCAAGGGTATTGAGGAGGACTAACATGAACGAGAATATTATCAATATAAATGAAGTAAAATTTGAAAAGACTGCCGGTGGTTTGGTTTCTATGGAGCTTGCAGGTACTTCCTACAAGAGAGTAAAGCCTATTCGCCTGTTTCCTTTCACAGACCCCGGAAAGTATATCGCTATTCACGATGAACAGGATGCGGAGATTGGAGTAATCGAGGACCTTGAGCAGCTTTCCAAGGACCAGGCTGCACTTTTGCAGGAGCAGCTCGACCTTTACTATTTCACACCTGTAATCAGTAAAATCATCAATATCAAGGATGAGTACGGTTATGCTTATTTCCATGTAGTTACCGACCGTGGAGAGTGCAAATTTGCAATCAACATGGGCAGCAATGCTGTGGCCAAGCTTTCTGACAACAGACTGCTTATCACTGATTTGGACGGCAATCGTTTCGAGGTTGCTGATGTACAGGCACTGACCGTTAAGGAACAGCGTAAGCTCGACCTATTCCTGTAAATGTCGCTTAAGTGACAGACGGATTGAGAGTTAAGCTATGTTTGGTTCCTATAAGGAGACAATAAATGATCTTAAAATTTGATTTGCCGACAGAGGTTCAGAATCTGTTGAAGCTGTCGGAGAATGAAAAATTATATTACAGCGTCCCTTGCGATATCGATGATAACGGCAAGTGGACTGACAAGGGCTACACAGTGGTTACCTCGCAGAATGCATACGTGGTAATCAACGGAAAAATTGTTACTCAGGTGAGCTTGGCTGATTGTGAAAAGACCAAATCCGAGGTTACTGTCGGAGGAGGCTTGCTTGTGACCCGCTGCAAGGGAGAAGACAGAATACTTGCAAGCTATTCGGCAAAGCACCGTGTGAGATATTCCTATATTGCCAGAGGAATGAATATTCTTTCGAGCGGACGTGATGAGGAAGTAATCAGTAAAGAATACGAAACCATTTGCCCTAAGTGTCACAGAGCAATACCCGGTACGAAGGAATGCCCGCACTGCTCGAAAAAGGGAGGCTTCCGGCATGATTTTATGAAGCTGCTAAAGCCCTATGGCAAGAGCGTGTTCGGAATTACCCTGCTCATGATTTCGGCAGGTGTAGTAACCCTTCTTAATCCCGAGATTCAAAAGCATCTGGTAGACGATGTATTAAAAAAGCCTGACGGAAGCATTCAGACTGCACTTTTGTGCCTGCTCGGAATGTTTCTGCTCGGTGCAGGCATCGTAGTTATCAACGTGCTTAAATCATATTTTTGTACTTTGCTCGGTGCAAGAATTGCCAAGGATTTGAGAAAGACTCTTTTTGACAAGATTCAGACTCTGTCGCTTCAGTTTATCAACGACAGACGTCCCGGTGAGCTTATGAACCGTGTGGTAAATGATACCGGTTCAATCAGAGAGTTTATGCAGAATACCTTCTGTAATCTCTTTACGGTAGTGTTTATCTTTGCGTGGGATGTCATATTTATGCTGATTCTCAACTGGAAGCTTGCACTTTTCAGCTTCATCACAGTTCCTATCGGTGTGTGGATGACCAATGCCTTCAGACAGAGTATTCACAGACGCTTCCATCTTCAGTACAAAAAGGACGATGATGTGAGCAGTAACCTGCAGGACGTAATCTCCGGCATGCGCGTGGTTAAAACCTACGGCAAGGAGCAGAAGGAAAAAGAAAACTTCGACAGACTTGCAGATGAATATTGTGCTATTTCATATAGAAACGAGCGTTTCTGGGCAGTGTTTAACCCTATCATCAAGTTCCTGATGAGCGGAGGAATATTCCTGGTAGTACTCTTTGGTGGTATGCAGGTACTCAATGAGGCTATGTCTACAGGTGAGCTGCTTCAGTTTATTACCTACACTACCCTTTTGTATCAGTATCTTGACTGGATGACTGCTATGCCTCGTGAAATAACAAGACTCGTAGGCAGTATGGAGCGTATCAACGATGTGCTTGCTCAGGAACCCTTCACCCCTGATGTGGAGAATGCCGTAGAGCATGATATTGAGGGAGAAATCGAGTTCAAGCATGCGACCTTCGGATACAAGTCATACCAGCCCGTACTTGAGGATATTAATCTCAAGGTTAAAAAGGGCGAGATGATAGGTATAGTGGGACATTCGGGTTCAGGTAAATCTACATTAATTAATCTGCTCATGAGACTCTATGAGATCGATGACGGTGAGTTGTTTGTAGATGGTGTTCCGCTCAAGGATATGAACAGCGAATACTACCATCAGCAGATAGGTGTAGTACTACAGGAGACCTTCCTTTTCACAGGAACTATTCTGAGCAATATCCGTTTTGCCAAGCCCGAGGCTACCTACGAGGAGGTAATCCGTGCGGCCAAGCTTGCCAATGCACATGAATTTATCTCCAAGATGCCAGATGGCTACAATACTTATGTAGGCGAGAAGGGATTCACACTTTCCGGCGGTGAGCGTCAGCGAATCGCTATAGCCAGAGCAATACTCAAGGAGCCCAGAATCCTCATCCTCGACGAGGCTACGGCAAGCCTTGATACCGAGAGCGAGTTCCTGATTCAGCAGGCGCTCGACAACCTGACCAACGGCAGAACCACCTTCGCCATCGCCCATAGACTTTCGACTCTTCAGAATGCCGACCGTCTGTTGGTAATCGACGGTCACTCTATCGCAGAGATCGGTTCGCACGACGAGCTGGTGGCTCAGAAGGGTATCTATTACAATCTGGTAAAGGCTCAGCTCGAGATGCAGGGCGAGGGGTAACAGTTACTTAGAGCATGATTGCTAATAGTGCTCAAGGTGTTGAAAATACTATATTTCAGAGGTTATTGGCACAGATTTCATGCGAGTCTGTGCCAATATTGTCAAAAAACTTGACATATAGGTATATAAAAAGTAAAATGGACGCGCACATAGCGTTTATGGGCATTTTTTTGGTATAGTAAATTTCACTCAATATGAGTTAGGAAGGGGTCTAAATCATGGAAAAGAAGAACATTCTTACTTATGAAGGTCTTAAGAAATACGAGGAAGAGCTTCACAACCTGAAGGTTAACAGACGTCAGGAAGTAGCTCAGAAAATTAAGGAAGCTCGTGAGCAGGGTGACCTTTCAGAGAATGCAGAATATGATGCAGCTAAGGACGAGCAGAGAGACATCGAAGCACGTATCGAAGAGCTCGAGAAAATCCTCAAGAACGCAGAGGTTGTTGTAGAGGAAGAGGTTGACCTCGACAAGATTAACATCGGATGTAATGTCAAGGTTCTCGACGTTGAAGAGAGTGAAGAGATTGAATTCCATATCGTAGGTTCACAGGAGGCTAACAGCCTTGAGAACAAAATCTCTAACGAGAGCCCCGTTGGTAAGGCACTCATCGGACACAGAGTTGGTGAGACCGTAGTGATCGAAACTATGGCAGGTGCTTTCAGCTACAAGATTCTCGGTATCGAGAGAGCAGCCATCCAGGACTAATTACTAACTAAAAACAGTCGGGGACAGAAGGAATAAAGTCCTTTCTGTCCCTTAATTATTCTAACTAAGAGGTGACAGTCGTGTCAGAACAGAACAATCAGAATCAGCAGAAGAATCAGGCTTCTCAGGATATCAATCAGCTTATCAAGGTCCGCCGCGAGAAGCTCGCTAATCTCCAGGAAGCAGGAAAGGATCCTTTTCAGATCACCAAGTATGATCAGACTCATCACACCGATGAGGTAAAGGCTCTTTACAATGCACATGAGGCAGAAAAGCTTGCCGGCAGACCCGAAGTAAATACCGATGGTATGGACGAAGAGGCTGCAAAGGAAGCTGTAAATAATGATTATAACGAGCGCAGAGAAATCATGGATGCAGATCCTATCAACGTAAGCATCGCAGGTCGTATGATGTTCAAGCGTGTAATGGGTAAGGCATCATTCTGCAATATCCAGGATCTCAAGGGCAACATTCAGGTATATGTTGCAAGAGACGTAATCGGCGAAGATGCATACGCAGATTTCAAGAAGTCAGATATCGGTGATATCTATGGTATCAAGGGCTATGCCTTCAGAACCAAGACCGGTGAGATTTCTATTCATGCAGCAGAGATGACTCTTCTTACCAAGAGCCTTCAGATTCTGCCTGAGAAGTTCCACGGACTTACTGACACCGATACCCGTTATCGTCAGAGATATATTGATCTCATCATGAACGCTGAGAGCAAGGAAGTATTTGTAAAGAGATCTAAGATTATTGCAAAGATCCGTAGCTTCCTCGCAGACAGAGATTTCATGGAAGTAGAGACTCCCACCCTCGTAGCAAACGCAGGTGGTGCAGCAGCAAGAC
>JAKSRU010000123.1 GCA_024403475.1 Lachnospiraceae bacterium
AAATTCAATTTGTATAAGCCCGCATGCACAAGTTCCGTTTTGAGAGAAATCGTGGATTCCTGTTGCAGAGCCTGTATCTGCTTTTGTATCTGTTACATCGCATCTGTCACACTTGGCAGTCTTTGTTCCATCCAATGTGCAAGTAGCATTATTATCTGATTTATAATTTGTAAAACTATGACCTAAAGCACTCTCATCAGTGATATCAGAAATCTCGTTTCCATTTCCATCTAAAAGAAGTCCACATCCGGCACATTCATAATATTCAATCGTTCCATCTGTCTCACATGTAGCTGGTTTTGCCTCATGTAAAGTTCCTTTAACATGTGAAAATTCAATTCCACAGTTAGAACAAATGCCTGTTGTAATTCCATCATGATCACAGACTTCTGTTTTTCCACATTTACATGAACGAGTCCCATTTCTCCATTCACTAAAAGAATGAAATGGTTTTCCATATATTCTTGGATTAGTAAAACCACAAAAACTACACATCAGCGTATGACTGGATTCATCATAAGAAAACGAAGTCATATCGTGTGTTCCCTGGCTGTCACACTTAGTGCACTTATGATTTCCATCACCTTGATCTGCAAATTCGTGACCTTCTACGCTGCCACATGTAGAGCACTTATGATTTCCATTGCCTTGATCTACAAAATTGTGTGTGTTTGAGGCAACTCTTTCATATCCACATACATTGCATATAGCATCACAATCAGAAGAAAATATGTGATATCTTGTTGCACTCGTACATATTTTATCTACCACCTCATATTCTTTAATCCTCTCATTTACTTCGCCATCTTCCCAAACCAGATTCCTTGTATCTGTGAGACTAAATTTAACCTTCTTTATACCAGTTGAAGTGGTACTAATTATGTAATATTTATTCTCTTCACTCATATGATCTGATGGATTTTTAACACAGCTAACCCCTGTCTCTGCAACAGCCTCCACTCGTATTGCTTCTATACCTAAGTAGCTGTATCGAACCCTAGTTATTATGGTATTTGAACCAGTTGCCTCCACAATGTCGTCATAATATGGAAGCGGAATAATCAAACGGTTTATTTTAAGCTCAATTATTTTGTATTGATTCCCATCAGACCAATATGTACCGTCTTTCTTCTCAAATTTCACTTCGAATTTACACACATTTGTAGCTGTAATTGTCAATGTGCCTGATTCAGAATCATAAGCTTCACGATAACTATCTCCTGCATCAGCTATACGAGATATGTTGTATTTTACAACATTCTCATCGATATTCGTAATCACAAAAATTCGCTCTTTGCCATTATAACTTAGTTCTGCATCTCCCTCCAATACTGGTACAATTTCTTCATCCCCAGTATCTGCTGATACTGCCACTGTAAATGCTGGCAAATTGATTGTTGTCAGCACCATAGCAAGACACAGAAACCATGTTGCAATTCTTCTCGTTACCTTTCTTTTTATGTTCATATAGAACCTCCGATCTCATATACTATAAATCATCTATTTCAAATCCCAAATTAAGGAAATAATCCAATCTTTGGCACACACCATAAATAATTTTACATATATCTCAAAACTATATCAATTACAGCCCCCTGCCATTCATCCCAAAATCGCGCCATTCAAAAAAACCCTGTGATAAGATTAATCTCCTATCACAGGGCCTGTTAGTTCTTCTATATCATTATCTTTTCACCCTCTGCGAAAACAAGCTGCAAGAGGTCTTCATCTGTATTAGCTTTTCCTTTTTCATCGATAACTAATTCGTAGACATCCTTTATGTACATATGCTCCTCTCCATATCCACCGGGAGCCGGTTCCATACGCAGTATCCCCCAAAGCTTACCATCCTCTGATTTATATAATTCATGATAGGTTGCTTCAAATTCATCCCTTGATACAAAGGTTTTGTCTATTGTAATTCGCAGAGCCCTATTGGCACCCTTACTGCATAACAGCTGCTCATAGCACTTAGTCTTAATTGCCCTTAATTTGCTCAAGAATATGTCAAATGCATACTCTGAATCAGAAATAATCACCGGCTTACCTATCATTTGGCTATGCTCATCTGTTTGGTAAACACGATAATAGCCATCAGCTATTTTTATAATGACCTCATTTTCTCTATCCGGTCTGTCTTCAAGCAAATTGTATGCAGATACCAATACTTCTTCTTTGATTATATTTTCAACATCTGTCTTGGTCATATTAATATCATTTTTCCTTCATAGTATACTCTTCATCACTATCCAAAAGACGAATCATAATTTTAGCATATTCGGGATCAAACTGTGTACCTATACCGTTTACCAGCTCTTCTCGAACCTTCGCTTGCGGTATCACATCTCGATAACTGCGCTTTGAAGTCATGGCATCATACGCGTCTGCCACAGCAATGATTCTTGCGATGCGAGGTATATTTTCTCCCATCAGATGATCGGGATAACCTTTTCCATCATATCTCTCATGATGATAATAAGCACCTATACCTAGCGACTGTGACATCACGATTTTGGATAAAATCTGTCCTCCAAGCGTAGGATGTTGTTTTATAACAGAAAACTCCTCATCTGTCAGTTTACCTTTTTTATTGATAATTCTATCGTCAATTCCTATCTTGCCCACATCATGCAAGAGGCCTGCCAAATATACATCATCACATTCATCTTTTGACATACCGGCTTCCATTGCTATCTTTCTGGCATATTGAGCAACTCTGTTGGAATGACCGTTCGTATACGAATCTTTAGCATCCACAGCAGTAGCTAATGCCTCTACTGTCTGCTTGAGGAATTCATTGGCCTGTTCCTGAATTCTGATTGTTTTATAATAATCATCAATATTTCTCTGGTACTTTTTGAGTGTTTCGTTCACTCTCTCCTTGAATTCAAAATGCTCTCTTCTAATAAATGCGCCTTTTGAATAATCCATCACCATGTATCCGGCGACAAAGGAATCAATTACTGCAGTCTTAAATACATAGGTTTTTCCTGTGCCATTGCCTTCATATCCCAGGAAGAGCTTCTTGATATCTAAAGTGTCTTCACGATAAATGACACCATCTGTTTTTGCACAAATCGTGTCCATAACAGGATTAAAGCATATCTCCTGACGCTCACCTTTCGGCACATTCATATATGCTAATTCCTTGTACTGCGGATTCAGGTACATATGAAAATCCTTGGTTACTACATATGTTGAAACCAGGAAACTCTCGTTCATGCTTTGGTGAATATCTTCATACTTCTCGTTCGACATAAGACATCTGTCAAACTCAAATTCTCTTCTCTTCATATTGTCAGAAGTATAGCGTTCATCCAGCCACAATCTTCCTATTTTCTGTCTTAATGCGGTCTCACCGTTGCACTCCATACAACCACAGCTTTCACCGACCGTCGCAGAACATGGAATTATTCGTTTCTCTACTAATTTTCTATTACTAATGAGTTCAACAGCCAGCTTCGCACATTCACTGCCCTGTTCCTTGTAGTTCTGATCAACAGACGCCAACGACGGATAACTCAGCTTTCCCTCTCTAGTATTATCGAAGCCTGTCACGATTACATCATCAGGAACCTTGTACCCCATCTGTATCAGGAACAAAACGACAAACATTGCCATCTGGTCGTTTGCACATACAAAAGCATCCGGCAGTTTCGACTTGTCATCCGAGTAATTTTCATCCAGGTAGCTTTTAATATGTAATGCTTCCCAATTGGCATAATAAATATTCTCTTCTCCGAAGCTGCATCCGTGCGCTTCAAGAGTTTCCTTTAACACCTTCATTCTGAAAATCGAATCCTGATCATCAACTGCGCCGGCTATATAAGTGACATTTTTTACATCATGCTGTTCGATTAAATGCTCGCAGAGTTCTTTCATTCCAACATAGCTGTCAACTGTAACAGAAGAGACTTCATCCGATTCAACTCCCTGCAATATTACAGGAACATCCGCCTCTTTACATCTGCCAACAATATCTGTAATCACTCTTTCAGACTTAATACCTGAGCAAAATACTATAACTGCATCAAAGAAAGAAATATCCGGTAATGAATAAATAGAATCCTCTGTGTCATACAGTTCTATGCTGCCGGTTGTTGAATAAGAAGTAAATACAAAAAGGTCTGCCTCACCGTTATTAAAATAGCCATTGAATCCCTCAATAAAGCTATCAACATTTTCTCCATTCCAACCATTCACAAAAAGGGCAACTCTTTTATTCATGCTTCCCTCCATCTATAAACAATCCACTCAATCATCAGGCGCTTGACCATCATGAGCCAACCACTTGCATTCTGTTATTTCCATATTTGTGAATGTAGCCTTAAAAGAGGATTCTTCCGGACTGCAAGCATAAATACCAAAATAAATCTCATCAGCAGCTTTATACATATGACAGATTCTCATCTGCTTAAACCTAATTCCATCTTCTGAACACTCAATACAGTAATCGTCTTCACGTCTGCTGAATCTGTACCACATAGTTTTGATATCAGCACCAATCTCCGTTGTAGCCCAATCTGAATATCCATTGTTGGTAGCCACACTGCCAAGATGCTGAAATACATCATTCTCATATTCAATAGAACCCTTAAGCCAATTGTCACTGTCAAGATACATTACTACTCCACATTGATCAAAACGTACCTTGCTCTCAAATTCAGTTTTTACAACAAAAGAAAAGAACTTATCTGTAGTTTTCACCTGAAGTACAGGAGCATTATCATTTCTAAAATGATAATATGTCCTTTGCCATAAATCTGTATGCGGATTGGTTATTATTTCTATCTTATCTTCTGAAATGAAAAATTCCTTTGGTTCTCTTGTCCATTTCCATTGTTCTTTATCTATCTTCATCTATTTAATCTTTCCTTTGTAATTTATTCTTCCATATCCTCAAATTTATCTTCATCAGTTATTTCTCTAATTACTCTGCACGGTACACCTGCAGCAATAACGCCTGCCGGAATATCCTTAGTTACCACACTGCCGGCACCTATTACGCTTCCCGCACCTATTGTCACACCACCTACTACCGTTACATTAGCTCCCAGCCATACGTTATCTTCCAAAGTTATAGGTGCACTTGTAAGAACTCGACTTCTTTGTGACGGGTGTATAGCGTGTCCTGAGCATGCTAAACATACACCCGGCCCTATAAATGCTCCCGCACCAATATTTATTGGCGATGTGTCCAGCATAGTCACATTATAATTAATTACAGCCAAGCCATGAAAATGAATATTGAATCCGTAATCGCAATGAAATCCTTCACCCGGGAATGCCAAATAATGATATGTTCCAAAGAGTTCCTTTAGTATCTCTCCCCTTCTATCTCCATCATTTTCAGTTAATCTCGAAAGCTCCTTCAGCAAATCTCCGGCTTTCTTTTTTAACTGCCCCGGATTACAAAAAGGATTACAATGATACGGTTCCATTGAAGTCATTCGCTCCAATGCTTCCTCTGTACTCTGTATATTCATATGCATATCTGCCATAATAACCTCCCACCACAGGTTCTACCTTTTCTTCTGTCCCATCATTTCTTCTCTATAACATAAGATTATCTGTAATAGTTTGCTGTCACTGTGAGCTTAATACTATACGAGCCCCCATGTTCGCCCGACCAATATAGCATTTGAGTCTCTCCCTCTTTGAGACTTATTTTTTTCGGATACTGTACAGAATCCAAACTCGGATTATCATGGATGTACGCTTCTTTCACATCAATCACCGCAGGGCCCTTAGGATGAATCTCAATTATTTCAAAGTCACATCCCGAAACAATAGGTACAACATCTCCCGCCATAAGCTCGGTCAGCACTTCATGTTTTACAATACTCTCTCCGGAAGTTCCTTGCGAGCCAGCATAAACCTCAATCTCCAAATCAATCCAAGTATTATTTCTTGTATAATTTTTCAAACTGTATATTACGAAAGCCGCAACCGCAGCCAACACTAATATAAGCAGAATCAAAAACACCAATATGCCTTTTTTGTTAGTTTTGTTAGTTTTCAATAGCTACCTCTTTCTATCTTTTTAATATTTTCACTCTGAATCATTGCAGGATTAAGACTCAGACCACACCCCGTGCCCATAAACATCATTCCACCGTCAGCATTATTTACGGGTATCTGACGATCTGTGTAATATGCCGGATTTATCATTCCGGGTCCATCAAGCATATTCCCCAATTCAGCAGCCATTTTGTCGCCTAACCATTTACCTATATCATCACTAATCCCGGTATACTCAGCAACAGCCACCTCAAAGTCCCCTTCGAAATCCTCAGGCTTTCTACCTCTTTTTTCAGGATTTAACTTCTCTAAATCAATCCAACGAAGTTCAAAGCCATCCTCAGAGTTAGAATTCATCTTTTCAGTGGAATACGATATCTTTTCTAAATCAATAAGCTGATACACATACAGTGTTTCGACTCTCTGCTCTGCGCACTCGTCCTTTTTAACTACCTTACCCTGTCCAAGTGTTGTCTGTGTGGCGCTTATAATGTCTGCTCCTATAAGCTTTTCAGCAAGTTCTTCCACAGCCTTTTTTATAACCTCATCCGCAACCTTTTCTACAACCTCATTCACATCCTTTAGAGGATTCTCCCCGACCACATTAATCTCCTTATCGGGAATCACATGGCGGTTCTTCTCAATATTGCAAAATGATAGGCATTTCATATTTTTATAGAAAATGGCTTTAACAAACACCTTACTTATAAGCGGCCATGATTCCTCATAATCCTTCTTGTCAATTTCGTAATACAATCCCATAACACCCTCCGTAAAAAATCCTTACTACATTGCTAACTTAATCAATTCGTTAATATGTATTGCTACACTATCTAAACATGGCAAAATACAGTTATCGTCATTAAGCAACAATGGCAGTTCTGTACATCCCAATACCACTGCCTCAATATCATGCTCCTGTTTCATTTTCAGAATAATATCATTGAATTCATTTAATGTACTTTCTTTTACGATACCAACCTCTAATTCCTCATAGATTCTTTGGGCAACGAGCTTTCTGTCCTCACCGGAAGGTGTTATTACTTCTATTCCGGCATTCACAAAATCTTTCTTCATATAATCTTGTTCCATTGTGAAAATCGTTCCAAGCAAACCTATTTTCTTGTAACCACGAGATTTAACCTCATTACATACTGACATCGGAATACTAACTAAAGAAACACCTGTCTTTTCCTTTATCCGGTCATATACTATATGCATAGTAACTGCGGTCAATGCTATTACTTCTGACTCTGTTTTAGTTAATGCATTCACTTTTTCCGCAAGATAATCAGCCAATTCTTCATACTCATTATTTACTACCAAATCCCATGCTTTTCGGAAGTTAACACTTTCGATTGCAATATCCGGCATAACTTTATTGTCTGTCAACTGATCTACTTTTGAATTCAATTCTTTATAATACATCAATGTCGATTCAGGACCTGTTCCACCAACCAAACCTATTTTTTTCATTATCATTCTCCACTAAAATCATACTTCCGATTATACAGGCTATATAACATTCATTGCAAACTAAAATGGGCAGTAAATCTACTGTCCATTTTAGAGAATAATTTCAAA
>JAKSRU010000124.1 GCA_024403475.1 Lachnospiraceae bacterium
ACAATAACCTTGTCAAACAAAGCATTTAAGCTTTCAACAGATACAACTAAAGCCTTAGATTGCTTAGTATTTTTTCCGCTTGTCTTTCCTATTGTCCTTCCACGTTTATCAGAGGTGTTGCATGCATTATCACCAACGTTAATCTCTCGTATATTTTTTTCGTATACAACATTGTAATGTACATTTTCTAAATCATTGCCAACACAACTAGTGATTTCTCTTACAAAACAATCAGAATTAAATTTAACTCCTAAAGACTCAGCTTCAAATCTCAATGCATCCAAAACAGATGATGCCTGCTCACTATAAGGATAAATACCTCCTCGTTTTTCAGTAAGTAACAAGCCGAGCCCTTTAAAAAAGCTTAAGGTATCATCAAGTCCGAATTTATTAAAGGCAGACACAACAAAATCCCTATCTTCAGAATAATAATATTCTTCAGAAAGGGACATATTACTGATATTGCATTTTCCATTTCCTGTGACAAGAATCTTTTTTCCGACCTTATCATTTCTTTCAAAAACAGTTACATGCGCACCATTTCTTGCTGCTGCAATTGCAGCCGTCAATCCTGATGCGCCACCACCTATAACAGCTATATCCAAAATATTACCTCTACTTATAATACATGCAGCATCTGTCCAAGAGCATATATAAGCTTATTACCCGGAATGTACTCAAGCTCATAATCCTTAAAATTACGGAAAAGCAACAAAATCAGTACATATACAACCAACATTTCAATCGAACAGAATATCAGCGTAAAAATATTTCCTAAATGCGGAGAAATTAATCTGCTCAATAGCAAATTAAGAGCACAACAAATAGCTCCTACAAATGCAGGAATAAAGAAACTGTTCAGAGGATCAATCTGCATATCAAGTCTGACAATAACCAATGCAGTATATGCCAGAGTCTGGATTACAAAATATGCCAGAACCGAAATCATTACTGCCATCATCACACTCATACTGCCTTTGATAAAGACATTGAGTAACACTCCAAATATAACGGTGCTAATAACTTCGACAACAAGGCCAAGCAACGCCTGCCCATTCATTATCAAAACTCTCAACATATAAAATGCAAGAGTTGCAGTAATAATAATAAAAGCCGCATATGTATATAATGAATTAATCTGAGCAGCATATTCCTCGGTAAGCATAGAAGAAAAAATCGTTCCTTCTCCCAACAACAATGCCGCTCCAAAAACACCGTACATTACACAGATATGAAAACCGGCCTGAAATGATATTCTTGCCTGCCTCATTTCCTTACGTTTAACAAAGCGAACAGTTTTAATACCTAGCGGAAAAGAGACCAAAAAGCCCATCATAATAAATAAGGCACAAGGTGCAGCTATAGTTCCAACCATTAGCCCTAAATCAGAAGCAAAAGCCAAGCCTGTATCATATTGCTTTTTAAGGCTCATATATAAAATAACAATCGGCGAAAACATAACAAATAAATTTATGCCTTCAACAAATCTTCTTTTCCATACAATAGTTAATACATTGCCATTATTATCGTTTCTTTGATAATAATCATCTTCATACTCGCTGGATTTTCTCTTTACAGCAAGTCTAATAATCATCAGGAACACAAGCACAACAATCTCAGCAACAACAGCTGAAATTAATATACCTAAATTACCGTAAACAGATGCAAAATCCTCTTGTTTAAGTAAAGCAGCCACCTTCTTTCCGTATTCTTTTACTGCAGAAGAAAGCATGACTCCCATAACAAGAACAATTGTATATCTGATTATAGAACTGAAGCCCGCCGCCATTTCATAGCTTTTCCCGGATAAATAACCGGCATAGCTTTCAGAAACCATTCTAATAAAGAATATCGGGCCCATCACCCATATCAGGAAATAAGAATGTGTAAATCCAAGACCTTTACTGATTATACCAGCCCCGCCTATGGCCAAAGCAACTCCAACGATTAAGCCGGTTACAAATTGCATCGCAAAGCTGTATTTCCAAACTAATCTTGCAGACTTTGTTTTACCCTTTTGATATTTAACTCTGATTATTCGGCCAACAGTATCTGATACATTTTTACCAAATATTACCCATAACAACTCATAAAACAAATATGTAGTCAAAAGATATCCGATACCTATATCTCCCACTTGTATCCTGAAAATAATACATGAAAGGAAAAGAATAACCAGTGAAAAGTATTCCATTTGAAGTTTTTTTACAATTGACTGGTTCATTAATCTACCTGTTCCTAAATATCTCTGGTGATTCCAAGGTCTTCCAAAGCTTTTTCCTGTCTTGCTTCCATCACTTTAGCTTCTTCTTCGGTCATATGATCATAGCCTGAAAGATGAAGCATACTATGTGCTACAAGAAAAGCAAATTCTCTTTTAACAGAGTGTCCGTATTCTTCAGCTTGAGAATAAATCCTATCAACTGACAGGATAATATCTCCGAGAATAAGCTCATCAGTCTCCGGATCAAGATAATCAGCTTCTTCTCCTTCAGGAATATAATATACTCCCGGCGTATCAAACTCTAAGTTAGGAAAGGATAAAACATCAGTCTCTTTATCAATATTTCTAAACTGATTATTATATTCCCTAATACCTTCATTGTCTGTAACAAGGACATTAATTGCAAAATTATCATACTTGCAGTTTTCATTTTTAAGTACTTGATTGCCTACTGCTTTTGCAACCTCTTCAATATCAAACGGGAATTCTCTGTCCGTCTCATTTTCAACATAAAAAGTCATAACAATTCTCCATTGCTATTATAATTTCTGCTTTTATTTCTGCTGCTTTTAATAGAATTATTTTCTGCTTCTTCTCTGCTCATTAGCTTCAAACTTATCATAAGCTTCAACAATTCTTTGAACGAGAGGATGTCTGACAACATCCTTATTAGTCAGCTTACAAAAAGATATTCCCTCAATATTACTTAAAACCTTACCTGCAATATCAAGACCTGATTTTGTGCCAACAGGCAAATCCTTCTGAGTGGCATCACCTGTCACAACCACCTTTGAACCAAAACCGATTCTTGTAAGGAACATCTTCATCTGAGCAGGTGTTGTATTTTGTGCTTCATCAAGAATAATAAACGAACTGTCAAGAGTTCTACCTCTCATATATGCAAGGGGTGCAACTTCAATCAATCCTTTTTCCATATTCTTTGTAAAGCTTTCAGCTCCCATAATCTGATATAGTGCATCGTATAAAGGTCTGAGATACGGATCCACCTTACTTTGAAGATCACCGGGCAAAAATCCAAGCTTCTCACCGGCCTCTATAGCAGGTCTGGTAAGTATAATTCTTTCAACCTCTTCGTTCTTAAAGGCAGTTATTGCCATAGCCATAGCCAAATATGTCTTTCCTGTACCTGCAGGTCCTAAACCAAAGGTCACCATATTTTTTCTAATGGCATCAATATATTTCTTTTGTCCTACGGTTTTAGGCTTAATAGGTTTTCCGTTAATTGTATGACAGATAACATCACTGTCTATTTCCTTCATGGATTCAAGTTCGTTTTCTTTCTCCATAGATATTGCATAATTAACGTTTTGTTCTTCTATCATATTTCCACCATCAGAAAAATCATTCAATTCCTTAAGTACCTTCATTGCTCTGTGAACATTATGTTCTTCGCCCTTAATAGACAGCTTACCGTTTCGGTCTATAACATACACAGAATAATCTTTTTCAAGCTTACGAATGTACGCATCATTACTGCCAAAAATCTTTTGCATATTTTCAGTGGTTAATACAATGCTTTCTGAATACTCTTCCATTAAATAATTCCTTTAATAAGTGCAGGAGCCTTGACTTCTTCATTTGAAAAATGATATGCCTTCAAGAATCTGTCTATCGCAACCTCTGCCTTTTTCAAATCATTAGCATATATTTTTGCAATAGTCTGTCCTGCATCCGCATAGTCACCAACCTTTTTCTCAAGAAGTATACCTACAGACAAATCTATAACACTTTCCTTCGTTTCGCGTCCACCGCCAAGGATGAGTGAACATATACCGATTTCATCACAATCAATATGGCTTACATAACCGCTTTCCGGTGCTTTAACTTCAATACAATGCTCTGCGAGCTTAAGTAATGAAGTATCATAAACAGCCGCTTCATTACCGCCCTGGGCTTTAACAAATTCAGCAAGTTTTTCGAGTGCTTTGCCGGATGCTACAGTATCAGCAATCATCTTACGTGCTGTAGGCACATCAGGTGCAACTTCACCATTAATAAGCATCTGTGCACCAAGTGTATATACTAACTCTGTAAAATCAGCAGGTCCTTTTCCTTTTAATGTATCAATAGCTTCAATTACTTCGATAGCATTTCCGACTGCATTACCCAAGGGCTGATCCATATCAGAAATAACAGCAGACATTTTCCTTCCGGCATTGCGGCCTATTTCTACCATTTCACGAGCAAGTGCAAAGGAATCCTCCTCACTCTTCATAAAAGCGCCGCTACCTGTTTTTACATCCAATACAATTGAATCAGCACCTGCAGCAAGCTTTTTACTCATTATAGAAGAAGCTATCAATGACATATTATCTACAGTTGCAGTTACATCACGCAATGCATACAGCTTCTTATCAGCAGGTGCAAGATCAGCGGTCTGTCCCATAATCGCTATTCCGATTGAGTTAACGTTATTAATAAAGGTCTCATTCGAAATAGATGTCGAAAATCCTTCAAAGCTTTCAAGCTTGTCTATAGTACCGCCGGTATGTCCCAATCCGCGGCCACTCATTTTTGCGACCGGTACACCTAATGATGCAACAATAGGAGTCAATGCCAGAGAAGTCTTATCTCCAACTCCACCGGTACTATGCTTGTCTACCTTTATCCCCTTTATAGCAGACAAATCCAGCTTTTCACCGCTATCAGCCATAGCCAAGGTCAAAGTAAGTGTTTCTTTTGCAGTCATTTTCTGAAAAAATATAGCCATCATTAGGCTGCTTACCTGATAGTCAGGTATTTCGCCTTTAGTATAACCTTCTATAAAGAAACGAATTTCCTCATCAGTAAGTTCTCCACCGTTTCTTTTTTTCATGATGATATCGTACATTCTCATAGAAACACCTCCATAATCAATCTATACACCACATTTTTTACATATAGCGTTTAGACAACAATCATTACAATAAGGCTTAGTTCTGGCTGTACATATAGCTCTGCCGTGATCTACCAATCTATGACAAAAAGCATTACCTTCTTCGGCCGGAATTATCTTCCAAAGCTCCTTTTCAACCTTACCCGGTTCCTTAATACCTTTAACAAGGCCGATACGGTTAACAAGGCGTATACAATGAGTATCAGTAACAATTGCAGGCTTACCATATATATCGCCCAGTACAAGATTTGCACTTTTACGACCTACTCCGGGTAGTTTAAGTAATTCTTCCATTGTGTCAGGCACAGTTCCGCCATAAACATCCCGCAGCATAATCATGCATGCATGAATATCCTTAGCTTTACTATGTCCCAAACCACAGGGCTTAATTATTTCTTCTATAGCATCAGCTCCGGCTTCAGCTAATGAGTTAATATCCGGATACTTTTTATATAAATCCTGTACAACTATATTAACTCTGGCATCCGTACACTGTGCTGCCAATCTTACACTTACCAACAGCTTCCAAGGCTCTGTATACTCCAAAGAGCACCCCGAATCAGGATATTCAAGTTTTAATAATCTGATAACCTCAAGAGCTAAATCTTTTGTTCTCATAGTATCCAATCAAACAATATTTTTTATAATCCTACACAATGAATTA
Source organism: Lachnospiraceae bacterium (assembly GCA_024403475.1). Taxonomy (GTDB): domain Bacteria; phylum Bacillota; class Clostridia; order Lachnospirales; family Lachnospiraceae; genus AC2028. The sequence goes on from JAKSRU010000124.1 coordinate 5,785, forward strand.
TACAGTCTAACTGATATTTTTGCCACAACTCAATTGAGGCAATTTATCTGTTAAATTGAAATATATCAAGATATGCAAATATGATTTTTATAATAATTAGAACTCCATATGACGAATAACAAAAGAATACCAGTTTTTGCCTTCATAAATAGGTGCTCCAGCTTGTACAAAATTATCTTCATCCTCGTTTATAAACCAAACATAATTATAAATAAACCTCGAATTCAATGCCTCACCTAATTCACCTGCAACATAATCATCACCCCAATAATCAAGTGCAAACCTCTCAAATGACCTGCATTTTTCTTCGGAAGTTACTTCAGATTGCATACTTAATTGTATAATTTCATTAGTCGCTTCTCTGTAAATGATAGTGATATCATCATATACAATACCATCTATTTTAAGCGACTTATATTCCACATACATTATATATTCATTTAATGTAAGAGAACTATCACGAATTTCTCCAACAAAAATAGGATAGCCATCTGCTGTATCCTCATTGATTAATGTTGAAATCTGCTCATAGGTAGTACACTCCATATACTGAATAAGTCTGGAATACTCAGCTCTATCTACCTTGCCAACCGAGTTTGTAGCTGTTGAATCTTTATCAAAGGCTTCATCGTCATTACCGGTATTATTATTAGAGCTATCTTCAGAAAGATTTGAATTAGTATTGTTTGAATTTGAGTTACTATTGTCCTCAATCTTCTCATTATTCTTTGAATCATTTACATCACCGGATGTAGAACTTGCACATCCCATAAGTAAAGAAGCTGTAAGCAGCATTCCTGTAATAAACATCATTAACTTTCTTTTCATAATTAATCTCCTCATAAAATTAATTAATATAATTTATCAGCAACTTCAGCAGCAAGAATTGCATTTTGAATAATCATATGCTTCTGCGCTTCCATACTGTCATTACCCATTTTTTCTTTTACATATTTCATCAAATAGCCTGTAATAGCCTTACCGGATATTTGATCCTTAACACTTTTATTAACAGCCTCTTCAATCACCTGATTCATAAGTTCAGAATCAACTGCATATTCTTCATCTATCATATTGGCAAGTATCATGCCTGTCTTTATACCAAATTCATTTTTAATCTTATATGTATTTGCGACCGTTTCAGCATCATCCATTCTGCATGTCAGCTTAATACCACTGGTTCTTGCCATATAAGCAGGCAATTCATCTGTCTTAAATCCAATTACCGAAATCGCCTTCGTCTCAAGATATTCCATGGTAAGATTTAAGTCAAGAATAGATTTAGCTCCTGAACATACAACAATAACATTTCTTTCAGCCAATTCCTCTAAATCGGAAGAAATGTCCATAGAAGTTTCTGCTCCTCTGTGAACTCCGCCGATTCCGCCTCCGGATACTACAGGTATTCCTACATAATCAGCAATAACCATAGTGGCAGCAATGGTCATAACTCCATTCTTTTTCTGTGCTATTATCTGAGGAATCTCTCTTCGCGAAGCCTTCTGCATAGTTCCACGCATTTTAGCATAAGCATATATTTCATCTTCAGTCAACCCGACCTTTACCCGCCCATCCATAATTGCTATGTATGCTGGTGTAGCACCATTTTTTCTTACTTCTGTCATAACCTTTATGGCAGTTTCAGCATTTTCCGGATACGGAATTCCTTCAAAGGTTCCACCGGTTTCTATAGCAACAATTGGTTTATGTTCCTCTATAGCCTTTTGAACTTCATCTGAAAAATCAATATATGAATTAA
>JAKSRU010000125.1 GCA_024403475.1 Lachnospiraceae bacterium
GTTAGTTTTTGTCAATCAAAAAAACAGTAGGAATTAAATTATCCTACTGCTTATAAAAAACTAATATAAATATGTCGGAGTTTCAATCGTAGTAAAACCGTAGTAGAGAATTGTTAAATGAACCCTCTGTTTGTCACCGTTTGCCGAGTTTTGCGCACTTTTTCGGCTTTTCAAAAATATAACACTTATTTCGATAGTGTGTCACACTATGCAATTTTCTACAAAATCTCCATTTACCCCGGAGCATCTAACAAATTTGACATCAGGTATTTTGAGCTCCCCTCCTTAACTAATAAAATAGGCCTCTACAGCCCAAACATTGTATTTAGTAAGTACACACCTGTTTGGGTCTCAAATATTTTATCTCTAAACTGTATGATTGCATCCCTGTTGAGATTGTCTTCAAGTGCATTAACCAAGAAATCAGCTTCCAACAAAATTCTATAATCTATTCCTTCGACATTTTCATATGTATGATGATGTCCGATCAAATAGCATACTCTTTCTATTTGTTCCGGACTGATTTCCTGAAATTCAGCAAGCATTTCTCCGGCATATGCAGGTCCCTCCTGCTCTTGTAACTTTCCATTTGCACTACCATATTTCACTTCCGCAGGATGAATTCCAATGTCATGCATAATAGAGGCAATATCAAGTATGAAAAGTGTATTTTCGTCTATATTTTCCTTTACTCCAATTATATGTGCAAATTCATACACCTTCATAAAATGCTGGATACGCTTCGGATCACCTTTATCAAATTCAACCATTTTTAATATCAATTCTTCTACCAACATCTTCTTTATCCTTCTTCATTTTCTCGTATATAAAAATGTAAGCAATCATTGGCGATTCCCCAAATAAATGATTTTAATGAATTATATGTTGATTGGTTCATTTCAATAAATTCTCCTTGTTTTCATCTATTAGTCCAAGCGTCTGTAATCGAATAGACATTGCCTGTTGAGATACACTGAATTCTTCAGCCATCTCCTTGATTGTGTTATATACAAAGCCATAATTATATCGATTATATCCAGCTGCTCTATACAAATGCTTGTAGGTATTTTTAGTCAAGTCTGCCGGCATTAAAAAAGCTGCAGCACAAGCATTGGCTTGCTTTTCTATCATAGCGAGTGCATAGCTGGCATATCGTACCTGACCATCAATTGTCCTGCTCGCTGTCGGATGTACATAATTCTTTGGCATCGTCCTAAAACACTTCTTATGTAATACCTGATGAAACACCTCATGCATTACTGTAAAATTTTCTCTTCCACGGTTATCCTGCTCTGTTAGTGTTGTATCAATAAGTATCGTTCCAGGCTCTACTTCAATCTGATATGGTAGCAGGCCCTCGTAATATTTGCTTTCAGGCCATACCCATAAAAGTCCACCAGAAAAAGCTGTAGCACCAAGTATAGACTGATCCGGCGTCAAATATTTCCAGTCATATGGAACATCCAAACACTTTTCAATAACAGCATATACATCTATCGGCTTTGTTTTATGAAGCCGTTCTTTATCAAATTCTATAAGAAGTTCATAGGCCTTATCTTCAAGCTGTTTAGGCGACAAATCATAATATCTCATGATTTCTTGGCAGCCTGCTCTGCCTCCAGCATATCAATAACCTTTTGCCAGGTTGCATCTGTTGCCCCATTATCTCTCGCAAGGCGAAGTGCTACCCTTGCTTTCTCAGTCCCCATAATATATTCAGGTAAATCAGGTGAAACTGTATTGTCCTTTTCATGTGCAGCAAGATCATACATCTTGTCAGCTTCTTCTCCAGATAACCCTAATATTCTTACCATAGCCTCCAATTTATCCTTATCAGGTGGATAGCGATGGCCTTTCTCAATATCACTCATATATGCTGGTGCGATGTCCAATTCCGCAGCAAACCCGCGAAGAGTCATATTTTTTGCTTTTCTTTTTTGTTCAATATATTTTCCAAATTCTCCTGTCATAAATCCACACTTTCTAATGTTGTTAAATTGTTCGCTAATATGCTTACACATTAGCATTTTTGCATAAAAATAGCAAGGATTTTCTGCATTATCCTTGCTATTTTCACTGCTTATTTAATTAGCACATTACACTAATAAATCCAGATGTCTTCCTCAGTCAAAGACTCCAACATTTGAAGTACGGTGACTCCTTCGCGCGTTACATTCACTAATTCATCTACCGTTTTTACATCAGATGTTTCTTTATAAAATTCACAAAAAGAAATGTAGTCCTCAACTCCTTCAGGCGCGTAAGTTATAGAATATTTCTTTCCGTTATATTTGAATTCTATCTCTCTTCCATGTGTAACATAATCAATTAATTGTTCTTTGTTCATTATCTTATACCATTATCCTTTCCACGGTGAAAACCACCATCATCATCAAACCAGATATCATGTTCATGTGGCACATTGTGATGTGTCTTTGGGTTACCATGATTCGTATAATCAATATCAAGGTACGCATTACCATTATCGTCATAATATCGTTCTGAATCAAGCTTTCCATCCTTAAAATTTTGTGTTACTGAATTGGGCGTGCATTGCGTCGGAACAGAATGACTATCTGCCATTATATTTACACTGTCAACGTTCTTTACGGAACTTGACCCTGCCCCATTGTAATCCTCACCATTAACAGGTGCATTACCTGCAGCATTTCCCCCGCCACCGCCAAAATCCGAATTATACCCTTTCATCCTTTTCTTTCTCCTTTCTCGCCTTGTCTTTGGCGTTTTCTTTCATTGTGTACGAGTCATACTGATATATTGGGATCCCAGCCCTGAATGCCTCTTCAAAGATATATTCTGAAACAGGTCCATAAACTATAATTCCTGAAGGTCTAACTATCTTTACGACCATTGTCACTTGATTTCTAAATACATCTCTGTTATTCAACCTACGAGTAAATCCATGGGTTCCTATAGCAATTAATGTTCCCTTCGGATATGCAGATAAAGCTCCAATTGTATCATTATTTCCTAATCTTACATTGGGAATAATCTTTATTCCTTGCATCCCATAGTAATAAGTAATTGCTAGATTATTGAAAATTTGACTTTTTTGAACCACTAGTGGCATATTGTCATATGGGCTCGGGTCAATTCCAATCACACACTCATATTTACGAAGTTTTTCCGTATAGCCCTGTGGGTTATTGAGAATTGGGATAAATCCTGTATCATTGCAATAAAATGACATACCCGATTCTTCTGGTTTTGTAACATCCTGTCTTCTATCCCACTGAAACAAATCATGCGGTGGTTTTTCTGCGATCATCCACTTTTCAATAATGGGATATCCATCTGGCTTTGTACGATTTGCTCCCTTAATCAGTTCTGCTTGAAATACATCTCTGATAAAAGGTTTCTTTGGTTTTCTAACCATATTGCACCTACTTTCTGGTGATAAATCACCGATATTATTCCAGCTTCCGTTAGCTTGTTCGCTAATTTCTAACTATATGTCAAAAAATATAGGGATTCCTCCCTTCGTTAAAAATATTCCTGTTAACTTGTTCGCTAATTTCTAACGCTATAATATATCATGCTTTTTGAATTGTCAACTATATTCTGTATATTTTTTACTTCAATCCACCTATATCTTGTATCTATTCACTATCAATTTAGTCATTTATATATAAATGACTAAATTGAATTCTATAATGGTGCAATTAAAAAACGGAAACTACCTATTTTCTTATTTTTAGACAATTTCCGGTTTCGTTAACAATTCCATAATAGATTTTGATATATATGGTGGATCATATTTCATTACATCATATATCCTTGTTCTGACATTCCACTAAAAAAGCCATCGGCATCACTACATTTGCCGGTGGCTCCTCACCAATTCTATTCGCTATAATTTCACCCGATTACATTCCCAGGTTAAAGTATCTAATATCAAAAACTCTTCTGTTCCTATGGCTTTGCCATTACGATATGTTGAAAACACATCACATGAAATAATATTTCTATCTCTATAAATCTTCTCAACAGGCGTGTGTCCAACAACCTGAAGCATTTTCCTTGGCTTATACATCTTTATATTTGAATATTGTGGTCTGAGCCAGATAGGTGAAGCATCGTTCCACATTTCATTTGCCCCAAGACAATTGATAGTATCCATAACAGCATCTATATCGTTATATTTCGAAGCAGATACATATTCCCTTACAAAATAGTCACTGACTCCGCCATGAGAAAAAATAACATTATCTATTCGCTGCACATATTTTATTGGGTTATTTTCCGGCAAAGCTACCTTTAAATCAATCAATTTCCTCTGAACTGTCGACATTGCCATGCTGCTATAGCCTGTTTCAGGCATATACCACACATAACTGAGATCATGATTTCCATAACACCATAATGTATCAGGATATTCTTTTGCAAAAGATATCGCTGCGTCATAGGTTTCGACATATAAATCAACATTATATTCTTGTCCCCAGTCATCAGCGATATCCATAAGACATACTGCTCTGTCTGCTTTTCCTTGACGCATAATAGCTGACGCTCTGTAAAACATTTTAGGTTTTAAATGTACATCAGGTATCACCAGTACCTTCACTAGCTTGCTCCTCCATTTTCTCTTGTAATCTTCTTATCAGACGGCATCATACAAGTCTCCCTCTATGATATTGTATTTTGCAAATTCTTCAATTCCGGCTTCCTTTTTCTTTCCAAGAAGCATCGCATCGCCTACAATGAATGGCTCTTCAAGCTTCATCTTCCTTGGATAAACATCCTGACCTCCAAATGATTGGTAGATATTACCTATACTTCCCTTAAACGAGCCATCTTTTTCTTTTCCAAAAATATCTGACTCATCACCAAATCTCATACTCGCAATCACATCCATACATTCTTCATATGTGAGGACATATGTTGCCGAATTTCCTTTTGGCCTAGTCATATTTTGATGATCATAAGCATCGAGTAAGTCGAGTGCCGTACTGTATTTTTCAATAACGGAAAGCACCTGCTTACTATCTAATGAATTCTGTGTACGCTTCATAATCTGTATTACCTCACCTAGCTGTGCAATACGATTATTATTTACTGCATATCCCTGTAATATGTACTGCTTTAACACAGAATTAGCCCACTTACGAAATTCCACGCCACGCTTAGATTTTACGCGGTAGCCGACAGAGATAATGACATCGAGATTATAATACTTGGTCTTATAATTTTTACCATCTGCAGCAGTTGTCAAGAAATCCTTGACAACTGAATCTTTATCCAATTCGCCTTCCTTAAAGCAATTATTTATATGTAAACTCACATTCTGTTTACTTGTATTAAAAAGTTCTGTCATCTGTGCCTGTGTCAGCCACACTGTCTCCTGTTCTACTGGTACAGACAATGTCACTGCCTTATCTTCTGTCTCAAATAAAACAATTTCATTCATCTTTTCCATCGACATTTTCCTCCCCTCTCACATTCTCACTAATTCCTTTTTCCTTAATCATTTCCTGCATGCGAATATAATACTCAAGAAACCTAAACACGTACGGAGGCGCATTTCTGTGCCCCAACTCCCATTCCGTCACTGTTCTATAGGGAATATCAAACTGCTCACAAAATTCTTTTCTATTAAGACCTGTTGATTCTCTTAATTCTTTAATTCTATTTTGAAATGTTTCTTCCGACATACTTTCGCCCCCTATATTACTCATTGTGTAAATCATATTACAACTCATGTATTTACGCAATGTGTATTTCAATTATTATCCACATGCCTTATTTTTAACCATTTAACGATGAATCCCTCTATCCCTATCAATCGTTAAAGGGGTTTCAAATGAAACCCCTTCGCCTAATTTTGCTATCACATATTCAATTATTACTTTTCCCTATCGTAGTAACTTGGTAGTCTGCCGTGAATTGCCGTGTTTTGGAGACTTTTGCGTACTCTCAAAAATCTACATAAATATCAGACCGGGTATTTGTCGTTTTATCATATGTTTGAGTGTAGGTATCAGAACATTCTCCACCCCAGTTGACACAAGATGTCACAATTTTATCATCTACAAAACTAATACTTGCATCATTAATTGAAATAGTTATTAATTCAACTGTTTATAAAAAACAAACTCATTTTCATCATTCCACATTTCATCCCAACTGCAAAACGGATTATCTGTGGTGTTCTCTTTTAAGTACTGCATATCGCAATTGTTTTTAAAATAACTAATAAGCTCTTGAGTATCTGCATTGTTTTCCCAGTATCGCAAATAGTTAAACACACAACAATTATCATAATCCACGGCATTTATATTCGAGCCCTGATTAATCAGCCAGTATACTATCTTTGTATTGTTTCTGTTACCCTCCAATGCCGCCAACAAAGGTGTTTGCTCAAACTCTGCATTTGACACATCTATATCTGCACCATTATCATATACGGCCTTCGCAATATCCCAGTCCACTTTGCAGGCATATGCAAATAAGGAAATATTAGTTGAATCTAATCCCTTAAAACAATCTGTACAATTGGCATCGTAATTTCCTTTTTCAGCCATTTTTAATGTTTCTTCATAACCCGTGTTATTCAACTTGTATTCATGCATTTTCTTTGCCAGCTTGTATGTGTCATCAGTTGAACAAGCCGTCAATAACAATATACAAAAGCAAAGTGTCACAGCTGTAAGAATCAGTTTCTTTTTCATATATCTTCTCCATCAAAACGCTCCCGTAATCTCTCCATTTGCTCCTTCGGCAGATTTTGATTGCTCATATCCAGGACTTCTTTCGTTGCCCATTCTGTATATTTTTCACACAGTTCGGCATTATCTCTCTGAAACAGCCACAAGTCATAGAGCATTACCTGATACTCTGCAAGGTCATGGCTTCCGTCATCCATTCTTATGGAATTGAGCAACGGGTCTGTCAGCGCATGTGTACACTCATGAACCAGCTGCAGGAATATATCCTGCAATGAGTATTTTTCTCCGGGCAACGGCAAAGTGATAATATGCGTCTCGCCCATCATTGAAGCTCTGCCATTGCACCTTAAGCTCTCCGACAAAATAATCTTAAGCGACAAATTAGTCGTCTTTTTCAGTGTCTCAAAAAAGCTGTGCATCACCTCAATCTGTTGATTGAAATATTCTTCTACCCCTTCGTATATCGCATTGTGCTCTTCGAAGCTTCGGTTCCAATATTCTGCATAGCCATCGTGAATATCTCTGATAATGCCGCAAAACGGAGCGATAAAACAGTTCCTATCCTCCTCGGTTATCATTCCGCTATGCTCAATCACATAGCACAGCTCATCTACACTTTTGAACATAAAATACGGCAGGAAATTAATATATGCCAATCGCTCAAAATTAGCACAATAATATTCATTCACGCCCTTAGGAATAACCGTCTTTTTTCCGATTACTTTTTCGATATCCGAAATGTATTCCTCATCATAAATATCCGACGCATTATCCACCTTAAAATGTGCAAAAATGTGAAAAATCAAATCCGTATATA
>JAKSRU010000126.1 GCA_024403475.1 Lachnospiraceae bacterium
ATATTGGTATTAATTAAGGGGATAATATGAAACTTACAAACGAAGAATTAAAAAAATACTATTACGGAGCTTACAGCTTCAAGGAGACAGATGACGGATATCTGCAGGCATATCAGTATACTGATGCGCAGATGGATTATTTTAGAGAAGTATCAGATTTTTGGTATGAGAGATGCTATGCATCTACTTCTAAAACAATAGAATTTATTACGGAAGCTACCAAGGTATCGTTTGATTACAAGATTGTTTGGATTGGTTCCTTGGATTCGTTCGAGGTGGCTGTGGATGGCATAGTTACTCAGATTGTCTATGTAAAGGATATCGATAAAGAGGGTAAGATTGAGTTTGATTTGCCTGTAGGAAGCAAGCAGGTGATTATTTATCTGCCTGCTGATGCTACAGTTGTTATCAAGGATTTTGAAGTAAATGCTGAAATCGACAAGGTTATCAAAAATGCCAAGGTCCTTTGGCTGGGAGACTCTATTACTCAGGGCTATGGACCGCTCAGATCATCATGCACTTATGTAAGTGTGGCAAATCGTATTCTTAATTACGATATTATCAATCAGGGTATTGGCGGATATGTATATGATAAAAAGAGCCTCATGAAGATGGATGGTTACAATCCTGATAAGCTGATAGTTTCACTGGGTACTAATCAGTTCGGATGTGAGACTATGGTTGATATTGAAGAGTATTATGAGCGCCTTTTTGAAATCTACGGCAAGGATATTCCTGTTCTTTGCATAATTCCTATCTGGCGTGGTGATGTGGAAAATGGTGAGCCTACTCTGATTAAATTCTGTGAGAATCTTAAAAAGATTGTAGCTCGTTATTCAAATATTCAGATGGTAGAGGGCTGGAAGCTGGTGCCTCATCTTCCCGAGTATTTCCTTGACAACCTTCATCCTAATCAGCTGGGAGCTGAAGTATACGGAAGAAATCTGGTAGCAGAGATTCAGAAGCTGGGCTTTTAAGCATAACACAAATAGTGCTAATGCTTCATAAAACAAATAGAAAAGAGACTTTATGACTGAAATTATTAAAATGGATGATAATACCTGGAGAATAGAGAACGAGTTTGTTCGTTTCTTTTTGCTCGAAGGTACAAAGCAGGCAGTTCTGATAGACAGCGGGTTTAACTGTGAGAATGCGAAAGAAATCGCAGAGGGAATTACCTCAAAGCCGGTTATCTTGCTCAATACTCACGGTGATGGCGATCATACTTCCGGCACTGCGGCTTTCGCAGAAATCTATATGACGGAAGAAGATTATTACGGATGCCAGGTAGCGGAGCGATATCCGAATACTAAGTTTAGAAAAATCACTGATGGTGAAGTGATTGATTTAGGAGAAAGAACAATTAGAATTATTACTATTCCCGGACATACTAAAGGAAGCGTGGCTATTCTTGATGTGGAGGCGCGCAGACTCTTTGCCGGTGACAGTATTCAGAATGGCAACATATTTATGTTTGGCGACAAGCGTGAACCCGAGGCCTTTGAAGCTGCAATGAATAAGCTGATAGCAATTAATGATGAATATGATTCAATCATCGGTTCGCATGGTGATCCTGTTTTGGATGGAGATTATGCTCAAAAGGTATTGGAATCGTGGCTGGATGTACGTAGCAGAGTTGCTGAGTTTCCTATGATAGATATGCATGGGGCTCAGGTAAAAGATTGCAGAGGAAAATACTGCGGATTTTATTTGTAAAAGTGAAGGAGAGTAATATGTCACAGATTTCTATTGAGTTCTTTTCAAGAAGTTTGATTCGCCCGGTGCAATTTAAGATGGTCATTCCTAATGACGGTAATCCTGATTGGCATCCTGAACAGAAGCGCGAGGGTAAACCGATGAAGGTAATATTCTTGCTTCACGGATATACAGGTGCTGCCGGTAACTGGATTCCCGAATATCTCTGCACACTTTACAATTTTGCGGTGGTTACTCCCAGCGGAGAAAACGGATTTTGGGTTGACGGTATTTCAACAGGTCATAAATATGCTACCTTCCTGGCGGAGGAATTGGTTGATTATGTGAGAAGTACTTTTCATCTTGCGATGACACCCGAGGATACCTTTGTGATGGGTATGTCTATGGGTGGTTTTGGAGCGCTTCATACAGCACTTGCTTATCCTGACAGATTTAGTAAAGCAATAGCTCTTTCATCTGCACTTATAGTTAAAGGTGTGGCACATATGCAGCCCGGAACCGATAATGGAGTAGCTAACTACGAATACTACAGAGAGTGCTTTGGTGATCTTGAGACTGTATTGAGCAGCAGGAATAATCCGGAAGTCCTGGTGGAAGAAATTCTTGCAGAGGGTAAGGCTATGCCGGAGATTTTCATGGCCTGCGGAACAGAAGATTTCCTGTTGGAGCCCAACAGAGATTTTCACAAATACTTGGAGAGTAAGAATGTTGAGCATCACTATTATGAGTCTGCAGGAGTGCATGATATGGTGTTCTGGGAGGAATATGCCAAGAAGCTTGTACCGCTCCTTTTTGAAGAGGGCCGGGAAGAGCAGAAGTAATGCTTGTTCGTGATAATAAGCAGTAAAAAAATAAATAATAATAATGTAAATCGCAAATACATAGCAATATAAGTTGCGATTATATAACAAATAAAAAACCATCCCAAATCGGCAATAATATTGCCATAAACGGGATGGTTTTTGTTGTTATAATACTAGTGAAAAAATCGCATCAGATTCCAATAGGCTCGTCGCTTTCCTCATCATAGCTTACAGTTTCGTATGCCAAAAGAGACTTATCTTTTTTTCTATAATATCTGATAGCAAGAAAAGCGCCAACAAAAGAACCAACAACTGAAAGGATTATTCCGATAATGATCCATCTCTTTTTCATAGTAAAATCCTCCTTCATAAATTCATATATCAATTATATCACACAAATAACATATGTCAGTTTATTTCTTATAAATTCATTATTAAGAATTATTAATAATTGACTGTCAAGTTTCCGCCGGAACTTCTTTTGTAATAAATTGTTCAATAGAACGATACAAGTCGCAAGGTTTTACGGGCTTACTCAGGTATTCGTCAAAGCCGGCTTCCATAAACTGCTCGCGAACACCGGTAATAGCGTTTGCTGTAAGTGCAATAAAGACTGAATCATTGCATTTATGACTTGTACTCTTGGCGATAGCGAGGGTCTCAAGACCATCCATTTCAGGCATCATATGGTCGAGGAATATGATGTCGTAGTGTTCATTCTGCATAAGCTCTAAGCACTGTTTACCGCTTGTGGCAAGAGTGACATCAGCCTTTGTTGGCTTGAGCAATCCTTTGGCAACTTTGAGGTTCATATTGTTGTCATCAACAACCATTATCTTCAGGCCTTCTGCATTGACAGAACAATCAACCTTTTTATTCTTTTTCTCTTCCGCAATGCGTAGTTTGTAGTTGCCTATAGCTTCTTCGGACTTAACCCCTTGGGGAAGTGTAATGGTAAAGGTGGTACCTTCTCCGTATACACTGGCTACCTGAATATCACCACCCATACCTTGAATGAGTCTTTGGGTAATTGCCAGGCCCAAGCCTGTACCTTCGATGCTGCGGTTACGTTTCTCTTCCATACGTGTAAAGCTCTGGAACAGGTTAGCCATATCCTCTTCCTTGATTCCGATACCGGTATCAATTACTTCAACTGTCAAGTCAAGCTTATCGGGAGTTACATTTTTGCTGTACATGTTGAAGGTGACAGAACCTTGAGGGGTATATTTGACTGCGTTGTTGAGGATATTGACAAATACCTGAAGCAGTCGGTTTTTGTCACCGTATAGGATGCAGGGAAGAGTTTCGTCTATATTAATATTCAATTCAAGCCCTTTATCAAAGGCTTTCTTTTCTATTAAGTCGACGACATCCTTAATTAACACAGCGAGTTTGTAGTCGTCATCGATATAGTCGATTTTACCGGCTTCTATTTTTGAAAAATCAAGGATGTCGTTGATGATAGCAAGAAGGTTATTACTTGCATTTTCAATATCCTGAAGACGCGACATCTGAGACATATCATCACATTCTCGCATTGCGATTTCATTCATGCCGAGTATCGCATTGATGGGAGTTCTGATTTCATGTGACATGTTGGCCAGGAAGCGGCTCTTGGTCTTGTTGGCATTATCAAGCTGCTCAACAGTCTGAGCAAGTTCCTCGTTCATTTCGTTTAGCTTTTCAATAAATGTCTGCTGCTCGGTATCGTCACGCATACCGACTACATATCCGAAGAATCGACCTTCGTGCTGGTATTTGTGGATATAGCATAGAATCTTTCTGGCATTGATTGTGAATACCTTGGAAGAAGTGTTACCATTTTCAAACGCAATTATCCAGTTGACAAATTCGTCATTAATTCTTCCCTCGGGTACCGGCGCATCGAGTAACAACTCATTAAGCTCCGGAAAATAATAACGAGCGGCTTCGTTAGAACCAAGATACTGTTTCTTTTTGTCGAAAACGATACAACCGTATTCCTCGTTTTGTTCGTTGGAACGAATTGCAATAGCTGACACATCGTATATATCGTTGTGGTGGATAACATGGAGCATCGCAAGCTCCATCAGGACATAGCCGATGGGAAGCATATCAAAGGGCAGATTGGCAAAAAATTCAATAAAATACAGGGCTACAATACCAAGCAGCACCAGTGCCAAAAAGGTAGTATGTCTGTATGAAACAAGACGCTTTCTGTGCCTGTAGGCGTATATGATAACGGCGAATATTACGAGCATATTTATGACGTTATAAATAATAAATGCATTATATATCGGGCCAAACTCCATTCTAAGATGAGACGAGCCCACACGCGAAACAAATTCAGGGTTGCGAATAAATAATGGATGGTTAGCAGAGGTGACTGCTGCAAGCAAGAAAAAAGTATTTGTCACGCATAAAGGAATGGACATTCGCTTGGGAACTACGAAACCGCACAAGTCCATGATACAGAATAGAAGCAGCATCATTACAAAGGTTCCGTCCAAATAGGTAAACTCATTTGCGATGAGAGCCATGCTTTTATCGAGAGCTATGCTGTACATAAAGTATGCAAGATTAACTACAGTTATAAGAAGGAAAAAGGCACCGTAATATGCAACTTTTCTAACGTTCATCTTGTATAGAACGTAGTAGACGCAAACCATAGATATTAAAAATAAGGCAAGATATAGCATGCATACAAACATAGGAATACCTCAATGATATATTGGATAAAAGCAAGAATACTTAAAAAAGAAATAAATTGTCTTGCCGGATATTTTTCGTCAATAATATTCTACCATAATAAGTAACCCTGTGATAGTTGTTAATCATTAAATAAATAAGAAATAATTGTAAAAAAAAGAGCAAAAATATTAAGATTTGGTAGAACATCGAATATATGAAATGATTTTGTTCTTCTGAGAAATAAATTGATATACATTAGCTGATTTTATATATAAAATAAATTTTTAGAGGTATATTTTTATAAAAAACGGAGGTGTTTTTATAATGCAGATTTATGTTGATGTCAATGCCTGCCTTGATGGTGATGGAACGAAGACTAAGCCCTTTAAGCGTATAAATGATGCTGCGGCTGTTGCAATGCCGGGTGATGTGGTGCTTGTAGCACCGGGAACCTATAGAGAATATGTTAATCCGATTAATGCCGGTCTTGAGGATGCTCGTATAACCTATATGAGTATGGAACCTCTGGGAGCCGTTATTACAGGTGGAGAGGAACTCAAGAATTGGACTCACTATGAGGGTAATGTGTGGACCGCTTCTGTAGACAATTCTATGTTCGGAAACTTCAATCCCTATACTACTTATGTATATGGAGATTGGTATTTTGCCGGAAGAACCAAGCATACCGGAGCGGTTTATCTCAATGACAAGATGCTTTACGAGGCAGTTTCGATTGAGGAATGTATAGCAGGAGAGGTTTATGAGTGCTCTTGGGAGCCTGAGGCTTCAAGAATGAAGTGGTATGCAGAGCAGCAGGGTGATAATACTGTATTTTATGCAAACTTTATGGGGGCAGATCCCAACAAGGAAAATGTAGAAATTAATGTTCGTGAGCAGGTATTTGTTCCGGAAGATATCGGTGTTAATTATATTACCGTAAGTGGCTTTGTGGTTACAAAGGCAGCTACAAACTGGGCGCCTCCCGCAGCATATCAGAATTGTATGATAGGACCTCACTGGTCAAAGGGATGGATTATCGAGGATTGTGAGATTTCCAACTCTAAGTGCTCAGGTA
Organism: Lachnospiraceae bacterium; assembly: GCA_024403475.1. Classification (GTDB taxonomy): domain Bacteria; phylum Bacillota; class Clostridia; order Lachnospirales; family Lachnospiraceae; genus AC2028. The sequence continues at coordinate 6,265 of JAKSRU010000126.1, forward strand.
TCGGACTTGGAAAATACCTTGACCCCGAGAATAATCATTACTTTACCTACAAGCATGTAAAGAGTCCTACTCAGATGGAGCGTGACGCGGTATGCCGTGGTCAGTATCATGGTTGGACCAAGGAAAACATAGGTAGTCACATCATCAGAAGAAACAACATTCATCACTGTGAACAGGGTGGTATTATTGGGCGTATGGGTTGTGTGTTCTCAATTATTGAGGATAACCATATTCATCATATCAATAACATGATGGAGCTTGGCGGTGCTGAGATTTCCGGAATAAAGCTTCATGCAGCCATCGATGTAATCATGCGCCGCAATCACATTCATCATTGCACAATGGGTATTTGGACTGACTGGGAGGCACAGGGAACTCGAATTACTCAGAACCTCCTTCACGACAATCAGAAGCCGGATTTTGCCAAGCCTCTCAAGGGCGGTATGATGAGTCAGGATATCTTTGTAGAGGTATCTCACGGACCTACACTTATTGATCACAATCTGCTTCTTTCTGATGTATCGCTCAGAATGGCTACGGAGGGAGTGGCAATGGTACACAACCTTATCTGTGGTTCATTTACATCTGTAGGAGGTGGTTGCGATTGGATTGTAGAGGATAAGCTCCGTCAGAGATTTACCCCTTATCATATTCCACATCGTACTGAAGTGATGGGCTTCCAGACAATTCTTCACGGAGATGATCGCTTCTACAACAATATTTTTGTACAGAAGTATCCTGCGGAGGATATCACTATTCGCAGTGACAGCGAGGAGAAGTATTTCTCAGAGAACAGAAAAGTAGGTACTGAGATTTTAAATGACTATGTGACCTATGACGAGTGGGTAGAGTGGTTTGAGCTTGACAATGACACTCCTGATATGAAGACCCTTGAGAAGTATCATTACCGTTCACTTCCCGTGTGGGTAGAAGGTAATGCATATCTTGCAGGTGCTGTAAGCTACAAGAACGAGAAGAAAAAGCTGATTAATCCTGCTGAGGGAGTATTCATTGAGCTTGAGGAAAAGGATGGCAAAACTATTCTTAAAACCAATCTCTATGATTACATCAAGGATTTCCATGTAGGACTTATTACCTCAGATGTGCTCGGTGAGGCTTTTGAACCCGAAGAAAGATATGAAAATCCTGACGGAAGTGATATTATTTTCAATTCTGATTATGCAGGAGAGCATCGTGA
>JAKSRU010000127.1 GCA_024403475.1 Lachnospiraceae bacterium
GGTAGCTATTACCGAACTTTATATGGAAGGGGCTATTGGTGCCGGTGCATTGCTTGCCGGACTGATGGTCGGAGCAGGAGCAGGTTTACTGGTATTGCTCAAAACAAACAAGGATTGGAAGAGCAATCTTAAGCTTATCGGAATTTTGTATGTTGCCGGTGTTGTGGGAGGACTGCTGATTGGATTTATTCCTATATGGTAGGCGGATCGCTGATAGGTTAATTACCATATGACAGACGGACCGCTGATAGGCTTTACGGTTGTATTGTAGGCTAAAATTGGCGATGGCCTGAAGCGATGTCTCGCGGCATAGAGAAGTATTTGAGGAGTAGCATTTGAGGAGAAGCAAAAATGAAGGCTTTATTTGAAAAAATAGTGGCTAACTTTGTTGAGTTAGGAAACAATATATCTCAGAATGTCGGATACCTGGCAGGTTTTTTAGGAATCATTGCAGGTGTATTTTTGGTAGCATTTGTTTTAGAAAAGCTGGCGCAGAAGAAAAGAGGCGTTAAAGAGAAAATCTTTACAACCAGAAAGATTGCAATGATTGGCATGTTTTCTGCAATTGCAGCGGTTATTATGCTGTTTGAGATTCCTCTTGGTTTTGCACCTCCGTTTTACAAGCTGGATTTCAGTGAACTCCCTATTTTGATCGGAACCTTTGCCTTCGGACCGGTTGCCGGAGTGATGATGGAGTTTTTAAAGATTGTGCTCAAGCTTCTTATCAAGGGAACATCTACCGCATTCATCGGAGAGCTTGCCAATTTTACAGTAGGATGCAGTTTTATCGTTACCGCTTCAGTTATTTATGACTTTAAGAGAACCAAGAAGAATGCTATATGGGCATGCATAGGCGGTACAATTGTTCTCACTGTCTTTGGTACTGCGCTCAATGCTATTTATTTGTTGCCCGCATTTGCAATTCTCTTCCATAAAACAGTTGATGATTTGCTTGCAATGAGTCCTTTACTTGAGACCAACAATATTATTGTGTTTGTTATTGTATGTGTTGCACCGTTGAATATTATTAAGGGTGTGGCCAATTCTGTTTTGACAATGCTGGTATATAAGCCGCTCAGTCCTATTATCAAGGGTACGGATAGGGCTAAAAAGAAGGATAAAAAGGGTTGATTTGTTTTCTTAAAAATTTTTAAGAAAAATTAAAAAAGGTATTGCAATACAATTATCACTGTGATAATATACCTTTTGTTGTAACGAACAACAAGCGGAACGCACCGCTAGCTCAGTTGGTAGAGCACCTGACTCTTAATCAGGGTGTCCAGAGTTCGAGCCTCTGGCGGTGCACTAACGAAGCACTGGTTTCGAGGACGTAGGAGCCTTGGGGTCGGTGCTTTTTCTTTACGATTATTTCGGCTTATAAGGTTATATTTAGTGATGGTGAATAATATAAAAGAAAAAAAGATGAATACTTTTTTGCTGATAATAGGAATTATTAGCGTTGCTTTAGTTAATATAAAGAGCATATTTTGCGATTATGGTGTGGACAATGCGTATGCATTGGCTACCAGTTATCGATATCTGCAAGGCGATAGATTGTTTGGAGAAATGAATGAACCCCATATGATATCGTCTTTTTTGCTTAATATTGTGCTTAAAGTATTTAGTTTCTTTTCATCTGATTATGTTGGAGTGACTATTTTTTGTCAGTGTATTGGAGTTATTCTATATGGTATTGCAGGCTATTTTCTATATTTGAAAATAAGAAACACAGTATCTAAAAGATTTTTAATAATAATTATTACACTATTCCTTGTTATTCGGGCTAAACATACGGTGTTCCCCGAGTTCTCAAATATGATGATTATCTTTTCTGTGCTTTTGTGGATAACATTGACAGAGTACTTAAAAGATGAATCAAAAATTTATTGGTTAGTAATTGCTTCTTTGTGTACTGCTCTTTTGGTATTAAGCTATCAAACTACGCTGCTTGTTTTTGTGAGTACAATAGTTGCATCACTTTTTTTTGTAAAAAGAAAAGTTCGTTTTCTTCTCGGATATATGATGCCATGTTTTATAAGTGGCATGCTCTATTTAATGATAATTGGCTTCAGAATTGGATTTAGTAATTTACTCCCTAATATATTATTTGTATTCTCATCTGATAGTGCGCATAATGACGGTTTTTTCAATATGAGCAATTTATTGAGATTTGATCTCGCATATGGACTCACTTTTCTATATATTGTCCTAATGGTTGTTACACTATTATTTGTTGTGAAAATGTCATATGAATTCAGAAAGATGTATGTATTAGGCATTGTTATTTCATTAGCTACCTTTTTATCTGTGGTTGCTGTTACTAATTTGTCTTTTAATGCTTCATTTTCATATTTGATATTAGGTGTCATAGTAGCATTAATGGCAATCAATCATATTAATAATAAAAATGTTATTATAAATTCATTGGTGCTAACTTTCGCTGCCGCAATGATTATCCAAAGAGGTATTGTAGTAATGGGGTACGAAGAAGGCACGATATTTGAATGTGATAATTATGTAAGGGTGGGACCTAATAAGGGAATTGTAACATCGATAGAAAACTGCAATAGATTAAAATATTCGTACGAGGATTGGAATACATATGTTGATGAGGACGATACGGTCTTGGCTGTAGGAGGCTGGATTATTGACTCGTCGGTTTATCTAAACAAAAGAATCCAGGTGTCGCATTATTCCGTAATGTGTAATCCTACATATAATGAAAAGCTGGAAGAATATTGGACCAAATATCCGAGAAAACACCCTAATATTATTGCTGTAAGTGGGTATAGGGGAACAAAAGAGATTGGTGATGATACATGGATCATGAAATATATTGATGAATACTATACGTTAGAAGATATTGGTGAGTATTGGTTATTCTATCATAAAAAGTAGTGAGTAGTTATATGCTTTTGGTGGGTAAGCAGTTTGTGCTTTGTATATATAATTTATTTGTATTCAGCAATACATATATTAGTATATGCGAAGAACTCAAAAAAGTTGAAAAAATTTCTTGCATTAATCAAAATGCTGTGTTAATATACCATTTGTCGCCGCTAAAGACGACAAAACGCACCGCTAGCTCAGTTGGTAGAGCACCTGACTCTTAATCAGGGTGTCCAGAGTTCGAGCCTCTGGCGGTGCACTATGAAGAATCGGTTTTGGAGACTTAGGAACTCTGGGGCTGGTTCTTTTTTGTTTTTCTTTTGATTAGGGTATCCTAGGGATATGACTTCTCTAAGTTATTAGTATTTTCAATATATTCATGATTTATAAAAAAAGATTAATTATCAAAAAACTATTTGAGGAGGGCATATGATTAGGATGCCCTTGACGAATATGTGAATGTCAACAGTACGAGTTAAGTTTTGTCGGTAACTTTACTGATGATGAAAGCCGTTGGGAGATATGGGTATATTAGGTTAACTGATAAGTAAATGTGGCAATGATTATTTGTACATCTTAAACACATTACCGTATCCGGGGATGTTTGTTACAAACTCTCCGGATTCTGTGGTTTTGCCCTCAGGAATAAATATGTAATCCGCCTTAACATAATCATTTTCATTTGATTCATAATAGAAAACCTGATAACCAAGTTTAGAAGGCACAGAGCTCATAATAGAGATATCAAGCCAGTTGAGTTCGTAATCCACTGCTATTGTACGAGGTCTACCTGCTCCGTCGGTAAGCTCTAACTCTGAAAAATATGATGACAAATCTGTGAAGATTGGATAGGTTTTTGTATCGATAAAGTTAACTCCTGATAGGCTGTACATGAGTAAATGAACTGCACAGGCAGCAGCTAATATGCGTAGATTGACTTTACTACGTTCCTCGGTGAAGAAAAATAGTACAACTCCGAAGCAAATGGGTGCAAAAGCTCTGAAATCACGCCATTCAATAATGTCATATAGGACAATCATCATAAACCATAAACCAAACATAAGTATAAATAGCGATAAATTCATTCGGTTGATGGTCAGTTTTTTAGAAATTTTGTTAGCATTATTATTTGATATTTTGTCTGAATAGTTTTTTGAGGTTAAATTTTCTTCATTGCTTGTAGCATTATTTTTTTTGAAACTGATAATTAAAGTAAATACAGTAATAGTTAAATAGAAATAACGTAATCCAACCTGACACAAATCAGCTGATTTTGGGCTGAAATAGTGAATCAGGTTATTTTTTGCATTGGAGCCAAGGAAAAACAGTTTGTTACGAATACCGACCATATTAGTTAGCTTGCTGGTAATCCATCCCGGATAATCCGCGCAGAACATTCCGTAAACCTTGTAGAATATACCAAAAGCAATTACGTATGCCAGCATTGAAAGAATAGTCTTCAGATTAATCTTGAATTTATTTTTCATCCAAATTGCAGGGAACAAAAGTACAATATATGTTGGACGAAGGAATGTACACCAACTACCTATGAGTAGAAGAAGAACAAACTGAAGGTTAGTACGCTTTTCGGAGATGTGATATTTGTACAGCAGACTGAAGTAAATAATAATTCCGGCCATACACACTATCTCTAACATTGATGAGTGGAGATATAAAATCGTGAGCGGATAGAAATATGCCATAAGGGCTGCCGCTGTTGACTTTATAACATCGGGCTTGAGTAAAAATACAAAGATAGTCCATGCTAACATTAAATAGAAAATATTGGTCCATACAATAGCGTGAATGCCGATATTCATCCTAAATAGCCAGAAAAAAGGTCCCCATGCAGCAATGGGAGTAATTGAATGAGCTCCCATTGGACCCAACTTGGCATCATATCCAAAAAACATAGACCCACCGAAGGAGAAACCATTAGCTGAAAAAGAGTACATTTCTCTCCAGTAATCTAACTCATCTGACCATTCAGGCACTCCAAGGAACAGATTATGTCGGCTGATTGCTGATTGCATCAGTAAAATAATTATCGGTGAAAGTATTATCAGTACCCATAATACCTTTTCAGTTATTCTATTTTGAATGCTCTTGTATGCAACCATAATAATCTCCGAAAATAATGATACATTAATGCTATCACACATATATATTTATGTAAAATTAACACTTCTTAAGAATTGGATAATATTGGAAATGGTATATGAGTGTGCTATTATTTAGTCGACTTCATATTTCAAAGAATGAAATGGAGATTATTATGGGAAATTTCATTGATTATATTAAGTGGCGCGGAGACATTTCGATGGATATGTGTCCGGTCAACAAAATTGATGTTCTGGTTCTTACTATTTTGTCATACGGTGTTTTTGAAGGGATTGTCACTGACGGAGATGAATCTGTAACCATTAAGGAAGCGGCAGTCAAATATCGCAAGCTTCATCCTGAAGAAAAAGGAGAAAACTACGATTTATTAAATTCTAAAACTTTTGGTCCGTATATTTTATATGAAATGGCTGAAACCAAGAGATTTGGTGAGTTGAAGCTATCTCATTACGAGGATATATTTGATGAAAGCGAGAGTATTCAGTATGCGGCATACCAGGTGGAAATGCCGGGAGGGATACGACTGCTTTCATTTAGAGGCACTGACAGTGCCATTGACGGATGGCGAGAGGATTTTGCCATCAGCTTTACGCAGGTGGGTGCTCAGAAGCTTGCGTATGAATATTTGAACAAAAATCTTGTCGAGGGCTACAGATACATAGTATCGGGTCATTCTAAGGGCGGTCATCTGGCGGAGTATGCTGCGATGGAGTGTGAAGATAATCTTAAGCCGCTTATTGATATGGTCTATTCCTTTGACGGACCCGGAATGTGCCCTGAGTTTATTCATGCGGAAAAGCTGGCACTTATCAAGGACAGAATCGAACGTATTGCGCCTGCACATTCTGTAGTAGGTATGCTATTTAGAGATAGCGAGCCGGATGTAATTGTAAAGAGCAACGGTTCTACGATTTTGCAGCACGCGGCCTTTACCTGGTTGCTTGAAGGAACAGAATTTCTTACTCAGGAAAAACTGGATCCTGCGGCTGCGGAGATTCATAAAAATATCAGCGAATGGATTGATGATGAAAGCTTAGAGCAGCGACAAGCCTTTACAAACGAGCTGTTTGATGCCTTCAAGGCCGGTGGGGCAATAGATATCCAAGGTGTTGCGGCCGGCGGTGTAGCAGGAATACAAAAGATTGTTAAATCGCTTACCTCCCTCGATCAGGATGCGAAGGATGTTACTCTGGATTTGATAATGCAGGCTGCGACAGGAATTACGGGAACTGTAAAAAATACTACCAAAGAATCTATCAGTACACTTCTTCTTAACGTAGGCATATGGTATTCCGTTATTTCAATGGTAATCGGGGTATTTTTGCTGGGATTCCCAAAGCTTTCTTCGGGGGTACTGGGATTTGCATTTATCCTGCAGCTTTTTTCCTGTTCTGTATTTGCGCTGGTTACCAGTATTATATTCAAGAAAAAGCAGCTGATCGGAAGAATTGTCGTGTGTGTTCTTGGAATAGTATTGGCGGCCGCCTGCCTGGTTTATTTCAGGCTGTGGACGGTATCGTCAGGAATTATTATTATATTTACTTTTGCTGTAATGAGTGCCTTCAGATTCTTTAATGTGATTAACAAAAGAGACGAATCTAAAGCCACCAGGAGATTGTGGATTATTGACGGCGGAATATCGCTTTTGCTCGCTGTAGTGACGATTTTTGCCATTCTGGTCGGATTTTTGGAGGTATTCTTAAAAATCGCCGGAATGTATCTGATATTTATGAGCGGAATAGAGTTCGCGCGTGAATATCTGGCACGAGAGATGAGAATATACACGGGCTGAAATCAGCTGCGGGCGAGGATGTTTACGAGTTAAATATTCGAGTTGAATTTAGACGGAGTTTAGTGTGAAAAATATGATATTTGATACACATGCGCATTATGATGACGATGCATTTAATGAAGATAGAGATGAGCTGCTTAAATCGCTGCCCGAGCTTGGCATAGGCAAGGTGGTTGATGTTGGCGCCAGCATTGCTTCCAGTCATATGGCGCAAGCGCTGGCACAAAAATATGAGCATGTTTACTGTGCACTCGGGGTACATCCGGAGGAAATTGCAGGTCTTATGGGAGCGGATTCCGAAGAGAATTGTCGCTGGCTCAGGGAGCAATTGATTAACGAACCCAAATGTGTGGCGCTCGGTGAAATCGGCCTGGATTATTATTGGGATACAACTACTCCCGAGGATCAGAAAAAATGGTTCGAGTGGCAGCTCGAGCTGGCTCGCGAGGTTAACAAACCGGTAATCATTCATTCCAGAGAGGCGGCCAAGGATACGGCAGATATAATGCGTGACCACAAGGCAGGAGAGATTGGCGGAGTGGTACATTGCTATTCCTACAGCAGAGAGATGGCAAGAGAATTCCTGGATATGGATTTTTATTTTGGAATTGGAGGCGTTCTTACTTATAAGAATGCGCGTAAG
>JAKSRU010000128.1 GCA_024403475.1 Lachnospiraceae bacterium
TGCGCTGCGATTTGGATTAGATGTAGCGAATAAGACGGTTAGTGATGTAAAGATGAACACGGCACAGCAAGATAGTTTTACCAATGCGGGAAAATACGTATGTGAAACCCCTGGGTTTGGTGGTGATTTTTCTATTAGTATAAATGCGGATGGAACGTTTCAGTATTACGAAGGTGCGCTAAGCAGTTATATAGGTATGGGAAAATGGAGCTTTAATAACAATAAAATTACTCTAAGCGATGAGGGGATGACATCATCAACCAGAAAATTTCTTTGAGATGTTGATTGCTGTATGTGGTAAGTCAGTAGTGAACCAGTGGTTGATGGTAAATCATAAGCTATTTGTGTATAATGAAATAGATAAATAATAATAATTATGTGAAAAAATATGATATTGATATTTGAAATATTCAATGATAGAATACAGAAAGATATTCGTAGGTAAATTATTATTGCAAAGATTTCAAGCAAGGGCGCTGTTGTTCCCTTGCTTTTTTTATTTAACCGGATGCATAAATGTTTAGAAAACGGGTAATCGATATGGCTATAGAGTTAAAACGATTGATTGAAAAAGTAAAACATAAAGATATTACGCTGGTTGCCGGTAAAGGTGGCGAGAGTAACATAGTGAGCTGGGTTCATATGGTTGAAACTATTGAAGCAGCAGATTTCCTTGTCGGAGGAGAAATTGCCGTTTTGACCGGAATTGGTTTGACTAAAGAAGCCGATCTTACTGAATTGGCTAAGAGACTCTATGACCATAATGCAGCTGGAATAGTTGTAAATATTGGGCCGTATATCGAATGCATTCCAGAAAATGCCATAGAGTTCTGTAATTCAGTTAATCTGCCATTATATGTTGTCCCCTGGAAAATACATTTGGCAGAGATTATAAGGATAATTTGCTTTGCAATAACCAAGGATGATCAGAGAACAGTCGAGGTTACAGCTGCGTTTAGAAATGCAATTCTTTTTCCTAAGCAGGAAGAATTGTATATGGTTGCACTGTCACAGAGGCATTTTAATGTCAATTGGTCATATAGTATTGGAGTGATGCGATTCGACATGAAATCAGGCAACAGAATGAATCGTATAGAGGAACTGGCTGAGGCTTTGGATATCAGAATGAAGCGTTATTATTCTAAATTTGCTGTATTCGCGAATGATGATGAACTAATAATGGTTATGGCCGATATGTCAATTGGGGAGCAGAAACAGTTTGTGGAAAAAGCGAAGGAAAACTTAAGAATGCTGCTTATTCCAGAAGAAAAAATTAGTATTGGCATAGGTAGAATGACCAAAAGTGTTCGATGTCTGTACAAGAGCTACAATCAGGCACGTGCGATACAGAAACTTCATATATCCGGTAAAATAGATGGTGATGAAATCTTCTACTCTGATTTGGGAATATACAGATTGTTGATGGGAATAGAAGATATGGATATTGTCAAAGAATACTATCAATGTACACTGGGACCACTTGTTGAATATGACAGGACTAATGATACAGACCTCTGTTATGTATTGGGAAAATATCTGAATAATGACGGAAGTGTCAAGGATACGGCAGAGGAATTGTATGTTCATCGCAACACAATTAATTATAAGCTTGGTAAGATAAATCAAATTCTTAATATGGATATATCGTCAACGAATGCGAGAGTTGAATTGATGATAGCCTTAACGCTTAAGGATATATTAGCTTAAAAATATGTCGAATTAGGTTTATATTGCCAAAACTGATTATAAAACAGCCACAAAGTGGCACTGCTTTAACCGGCAACAAGCGAAGCGGTTGCCAGTATTGAAATCTATGGCAGATGTGAGTTTATACTTGCATCTGCTTTTTTGTGCATTGGCACAAAGCGTTTTGGTTTTTAATTTATTGTTATGTTTGCGTCACACAATTATAGTGACACTATCAGGCAGATAAATAATAAATAATGTGTTTACATTGAAAAGAATCATTATTTTATAGATATGTTTATCTGATAGAACAATAAGCATTTAGGAGGAATTTGTTATGGGAATGAGCGGAGAAGAAATCAAAGAGACACAAAAGAAATATGTATTACAGTCATGGAGCAAGCAGGGAAATATTAATCCTATCCCTGTTAAGAGCGCTGAAGGGATTTATTATTACGACTTTGACGGTAACAGATATACAGACATGGCATCACAGCTGGTAAACCTTAATCTTGGATATGGAAATAAGGATATAGCAGATGCAATTAAGGAACAGGTAGACAAGTATTGCTACATCGGACCCTCACTTGGTTCTGAACCCAGAGCAGAACTTGCAAAAATGATTATTGATTTGTTACCCGATACTTTTGGTAAGGTGTTTTTCACAAATGCCGGTGCGGATGCAAATGAGAATGCAATAAAGATTGCGCGTATGTTTACCGGAAGAAAGAAGATTTTTTCAAGATACAGAAGCTATCATGGTTCATCTTTTGGAGCAGGAAATCTGACCGGTGAACCCAGAAGATATCCTCTTGAACCCGGTATCCCCGGATTTGTTAAATTCTTTGATCCTTATATTTACAGAGAGCCGATTGAATTTAAGTCAGAAGAAGAGGCTACTAACTATTATTTGACAAAGCTTAGAGAGCAGATCATATACGAAGGACCTGACAGTGTTGCAGCCATTGTAATGGAAACAATTACCGGTTCTAACGGAATTATTATTCCTCCTAAGGGATATCTTCCCGGTGTAAGAAAAATCTGCGATGAGTTCGGAATCGTAATGATCTGTGATGAGGTTATGGCAGGCTGGTGCAGAACCGGTAAGATGTTTGCATTTGAGAATTTTGATGTGGTTCCTGATCTTGTTACTTTTGCAAAAGGTGTCACCTGCGGTTATGTACAGCTCGGAGGTGTTGCAGTATCTACCAAGATTGCAGAATACTTTGATGACAATATGCTTTCATGTGGTCTTACTTATTCAGGACATCCTCTTGCATGTGCAGCAGGTGTGGCTTGTGTAAATTATTACAAGAAGGCTAATATTCTCGACAATGTAAATTCAGTAGGAGAAGTATTGGCAGTTGCGCTTGAGGCTCTTAAGGAAAAGCATCCTTGTGTAGGTGATGTAAGACATATTGGTCTCTTCTCATGTGTTGAGCTTGTTAAGGATAAGGCAACCAAGGAGCCACTTGTAAGCTATGGTAAAGACCCTGAAGGAAAGATGGGCAAAATAATCGGTATGCTCAAGGAGAGAAAGTTCATGACTTACTCTCATGAGAACATGGTTTTTGTATGTCCTCCTCTTATCATTACCAAGGAACAGATATTGGAAGAACTTGCAAAGCTGGATGAGGTTTTGTCAATTGTAGATTCAGAAATCTAAAAAATAAGCTCGTAAGGGGGATATTTCGATGGCTAAATTTACTATTCCTGCAAAGGTCTATGTGGGAAGGGACTCACTCAGCGAAGCTGCTCAGATTTTTCCTACGCTTGGAAGAAGAGCACTGATTGTTACCGGACCGCATGTAGCAAAGTCACCTATGATGGAGAACCTTATTAAGGAGTTGGAGAAGCATACTATCGCATACAATGTTTTCCCGAACATTACAGGTGAGCCTACCGATAAGATGATTATGGAAGGTAGGGATTGCTACATCAGAACACACTGTGATTTTTTGATTGGAATCGGTGGTGGTAGTCCATTGGATTCTGCTAAAGCTATAGCTGTAATGCTCAAATGTGGTGGTAAGTTGAGCGATTATATGGGTGTAGAAATCGATGCTGATTTGCCTCCTATTGTTGCAATACCCACCACATCAGGTACAGGGTCGGAAGCTACTAAATTTACAGTTATTACCGATTCGGAGAAGGATATAAAGATGCTTCTCAAGGGAGACTGTCTTGTACCCGATATTGCAATACTCAATTATGAGTATACGATAGATATGCCCAAGTCAGTTACGGCAGCAACAGGTTTGGATGCACTTACTCATGCTATAGAAGCATTTACTTCAAAAAAAGCATTTTGTTTGACAGATACATATGCTGTGTCGGCAATTAAAAGGATAATGAATTATCTTCCTTCAGCATATAGCAATGGGCATGATTGCATGGCCAGAGAGCAAATGATGCTTGCAGCGTATGAAGCTGGAGTATGTATCAATAATTCAAGCGTTACGATTGTTCATGGAATGAGCAGACCCATTGGTGCGTTGTTTCATGTACCTCATGGAATCAGTAATGCAATGCTTCTTAAGGATTGCCTTGGATATGCACTTGATGGTGCATATGATAGATTCGCAATTCTTGGAAGAGAAACAGGAGCTGCTTGCACAGGTGATTCTGATGAAGTTGCATCCGAGAAGTTTCTTGATGCAGTAGCGGCAGTAATAAAGGCTTGTGAGGTGCCTACTCTTAGAGGATATGGAATTAACAGTGACGATTTTACGGCTAATATTGCTAAGATGGCACATGATGCGGTGGCATCAGGAAGTCCTGGAAATACAAGAAAGTCTGTCACAGAGCAAGACTGCATAGAACTCTATGAGCAGGTAATTCTCAAATAATTGTTCATTAGCACAAAACGATTTGTGTTCGGGTATGTTGAAGCATAAAATGCAAATCATTATACTCACATCATCAACTACAGCAACGGCGCTGATTCAGAGGAATAAACGTCGTTGCTGTTTTTTTATAGGTTTAAGAAAATGTAGGAATTAAGAGAGCGAACCAATCGCTCCGGGAGGTTAAACATGAGTGAAGAGAAGAGAGAAGTAGAGATTAAAATTCGCGAACTTGGTGTTACCTTTCGTGATAATAGTGGAAATGATGTTCAGGCTTTAACCGGCGTGAATTTGGAAATATATAAGGGAGAATTCATCGCACTTCTTGGTCCTTCGGGATGTGGTAAAACAACACTTCTCAGGTCAGTTGCAGATCTCCAGCAGCCTACTACCGGAGATATTCATATTCAGGGACAGACTCCCAAGGAGATTCGTCTGCAGCAGAAATTTGGTTTTGTTTTTCAGCAACCGGTACTTCTGGATTGGAGAAAGGTCAAGAAAAACATTGAGTTGCCTATGGAAATCATGGGTTATTCAAAGGAAGAACGTTCAAAACGAGCTGATGAGATGCTTGAGATGGTAGGCCTTAAGGAATTTGCTAATCACTATCCAAGACAGTTGTCAGGTGGTATGCAGCAGAGAGCAAACATAGCAAGAGCATTTAGTCTTGATCCATATGTACTTTTAATGGATGAGCCTTTTTCAGCGCTTGATGAATTTACTAAGGAAAAGCTGTACGAAGATTTGCTTAAAGCATGGCGAGCAACTAATAAGACTATCCTTTTTGTTACACATAATATTCAGGAAGCTGTTTTTCTTTCAGACAGAGTATGTGTACTTTCGCCTCATCCTGGAAGGCTTTCAGCTGTGGTGGATATAGATCTTCCCAGACCGAGAACATTAGAGGTTAAAGATACACCGCACTTTACAGAATTGGTTACAAAGGTAAGAAACAGTTTTGAAGGGGGGAGTGTTTGATGAAATCAAAAGCTTTTTCCCAAAAGATATTGAAAATACTGCCGGCTATTGTATGGACAATTATTTTGGTAGGGGCATGGGAGATTGGAGCTACGGTGGTTGCAAATCACAAGCGTACACCAGAAAACATTCTGCCCCATTTATACCAGATAATAGCCGCAATCTTTTCTATCAAGAAGGTAGCGAACGGAATGACAGCTACGCAGATAGTACTTACAAGTGCGCAGGCAACATTGCTTAGAGCACTATTAGGATTTGCACTTGGTGCTCTATTAGGATTTGTATTTGCGCTGATCATGAAGATGTCAGGAGTTGTGGAAAAACTTATATTCCCGTATCTGATGCTCATACAGTTAATACCGGTACTCGGACTTGCACCAATAGTCCTTTCAATTACCGGTGATATCAATAAAAGCCGAGTTTTAATAGCAGCGATTTTAAGTTTCTATCCGGTGGCAACGAATACTTTGGCAGGCTTCAAATCTGTAGAGAAAGAAAAATATGACTTGATGTATATATACGCTGCAAAAAAGTGGATGCTCTACAGCAAGGTTTTGATACCAGCTTCGATTCCATATTTTTTCACGGGATTGAAAATAGCAGCACCTATGGCAGTAACTGCATCAATTCTGGTTGATACACTCCAAGGTGATGGTGGACTTGGTTGTATGCTTTCTCAGTCACTTAAGCATGCAATGAGCATATATGTATTCTGGTTGATAGTTCTTTTCAGTGCTTTTGTTGGAGTGTTTTCCGGAAAAGTGATGGGATGGTTGGAAATGCTGGTTTCTCCATGGAAGAGAACTGTTAATGCAAAGAAGAAAAAATAAAGGAGGCGGAATCTTATGGAGACAGAATTTAAGAAAGTTAAAAGAAGACGACCTCAAAGTATATTTCAGCGACTGAAGAATGATGCGCAGTGGCAGGCAATATCATCAGTGGCATTACCAATGTTGCTGGGAATAGTAATTATCATTTTATGGCAGACACAGGCATTACATGCCTTGTTTAGAACTGATACCTTTACCCTCCCATTGGTATCAAAAATCGGATCTATCATGTTTGATATCCGAGGAAAACTATGGGCTAACACCTTGGACACCGTGAAAGTTGCCTTTATAGGTTTAGCAATCGGATCGCTACTCGGATATGGAGTGGCAGTACTTACAGCGATGTTTCCGAAAATCGGATCTGCGGGACTTTCAATAATAGGAGCATTTGCTTCTATTCCCGTGGTTGCGATGGCACCGGTACTCAACAACTGGACCAAGGATGTTTCAAAGGAAGCAAGTGTAAGAAGTATGGTGGCGAAGATTCTGGTAGTTGTGCTTATTGCAGCTGCCAATATGGGACTTAATGCCTATCGTGGTTTGTCAGAACTTAAACCCTTTTCAGAGGATTTGATGAAAATATATGCAGCTCCGAAAATTGTGGTTCTGTTAAAACTTAGAATTCCTAACTCAGTTCCATTTATTTTTACAGCTCTAAAGGTGTCAGTTCCTGCGAGCATAATGACGGCAATAGTAAGTGAGTATTTTGCTGAATATATTACCGGAGTTGGACGTCAGATTAGAGAAAACATTGTTTTAGCTCAGTATTCAACGGCTTGGGCTTATATTGCAACAGCGTGTCTTATAGGAATTGTGTCATACGCAATCCTAATGATATTTCAGAGTATTCTGCTGAGAAAATACAAATGATCAGCTGGATATAAATGCATCATAAATCATGCATACAAAGGAGGAAATGATTATGAAAATGAAGAAAGTAATGAGTCTCTTATGCGCAACCGCATTGGCAGCATCAATGCTTGTTGGATGTGGTGAAACTGAAACCACTTCAGGTGGAAGTACAACAGGAACTACAACAAGTGATACACCCGGTTTTGTATCATCTGATGAAACT
>JAKSRU010000129.1 GCA_024403475.1 Lachnospiraceae bacterium
ATTATCTGCGGAGCTTCTTATAATCTGAAGTTCTACATATGCTCTGAAGTTCTACTTATTATCTGAAGTTCTTATTATAATCTGTGGAACTCGGGAGTTCTCTTTTCAAATATGCTGTAATACTTAAATCCCGCTTCCTTTAATACCTCGCAGGCCTTCTCAAAATGAAGACCTACGCCCGAGGGAGCATGTGCATCAGAGCCGATGGTAATTATCTCTCCGCCCAGCTCTCTGTAACGCTTAAGGATACTCATACAGGGATTGAATTCCTTCATCCCCTTAGTCATTCCCTTGGTGTTGAGCTCAATACCCTTTTCTTTATCAAGAAGAGTCTTAAGGATTTCATCAAAAAGCTCTGCATGTCTTGCATAATCATAGGTACCGTTTTTATTGCAATAGCGCACCACATAATCAAGGTGTCCGTAAACATCAAAATTTGAATGCTTCTTTATATTGATCAGCTCATTCTCAAAATACTCATGATATGCATCTTCAGGGTCTCTTCCCTCAAAATATTCCGGATAATAAGGGTCCATGCCTCTGACGATATGAGTTGAACCGATAATAAAATCAAACTCGTGAGACTTTGCAAATACCGCATCCTTTCTCACACATGACTCCTGAAAGCCGATTTCCACACCAAATAGAATTCTGATTTTATCCGCATACTTTTCCTTGTACTGAAGCAGCTCGTACAGATATGAATCTGTATTAAGCTCCCAAGCCTCTGTGGGGAAATCAGGAAGCTCCGGCATATCAAAATCATTATGCTCGGTAAAGCACATGGTATCGAGTCCCGCATCAATTCCTGCAAGAATCATCTCCTCCATTGAAGCCTCTGAATCTGCCGAAAAATGTGTATGCAAATGACAATCTGCTAATATAGCCATAATTTACCTCTCCTAAAAATTTCTCAATATACTGATAGTATACTGAAAATGTCAGTGCCGATCAGACATATAACTTATCTATATTTATATCTGTACTATCTTCCTACAATAGTTCCTCCGCCAAGCACGTACTCTCCATCATAGAAGACCATAGCCTGACCCGGTGTCGCTGCTCGTACAGGCTTATCAAATCTGCAAATAACCTTACCATCGTCAAGAGCCTCAATACTTCCGTACTCTCCGCCATGGTTATATCTGATTTTCGCCTTCACCCTTACACACTCGCCCGGCTTAAGCTCTGCCATCGACATCATATTAACATTATCGCAGACAACCTCTGTGGTAAATATTTCCTCATTTTCACCGATAACAACCTCATTAGTTTCAGGTCTGATATCTGTGACAAACACTCTGTGACCTGCCGCAATCTCGAGGCCTCTTCTCTGACCGATGGTATAATGAGTGATTCCCTTGTGCTTTCCGAGAATTTTGCCATCTTTATCGACAAAATTTCCCGGAGGCGGAACTCTGCCGGGTGCTTCCTTTTCTATAAATCCTGAGTAATCCTCATCTATTACAAAGCATATATCTTGAGAATCAGGCTTATGTGCAACCATAAGGCCGGCCTCCTCAGCCATTGCTCGGATTTCTTCCTTGGTATATTCACCCACAGGGAAAAGAGTTTTCTCCAGCTGCTCCTGCGTCAAATTGTAAAGCGCATAGGTCTGGTCTTTTGCTGCCGTAACAGAATTTCTGATAGCAAGGCGTCCGTTATCCAGCCTTTCAATTCTCGCATAATGACCGGTAGCTATAAAATCAGCGCCTATCTCTACGCTTCTCTTAAGCAAAGCCTCCCATTTAACATATCTGTTACAGGCTATGCACGGATTGGGCGTTCTTCCTGCAAGATATTCCTCAGTGAAATAATCAATAACCTCTTTTTGAAATTCCTCCTTAAAATTCATAACATAATAAGGAATTCCTAACTGGTTGGCAACTCGCCTTGCATCATCCACCGCCGTGATACCGCAGCAGCCTCCCTCATGAGGAGCCGCAGAATCCTGCCAAATCTGCATTGTCACACCTATTACATTGTAGCCCTGCTTTTTAAGCAGCATTGCGGCAACAGAGGAATCTACTCCTCCCGACATACCGACCACTACAGTTTTATTTTCCATATGTCTCCTTATAAAAAAACAACATACAAATCGAGAAAAAACTTAATAAGTCATTCCTCTTATCATATCAACCTGCTGTGCTATGATATCCGCAATCTTATCGATTTCGCCCATCGTATTCTTATCAGAAAGACTTATGCGAATTGCTCCATTCTTTCTGCTCTCATTAATATTGATTGCCTTAAGTACATGCGAAGGCTCGGAGGTAATTTCAGCTCCGGTTGATACACATAGTCCCTGCATATCCAAACGAACCAGCAGGTTCTGCGCATCTACGCCTGAAAATGAAACGTTAATATTGTTGGGCAAACGGTATTTACGGCTTCCGTTAAGTGTAGTTCCGGGTACTCTGTCCTTAATCTCATTGAGAAGCATGTCCCTGAGCGTTTCAATATGCTTGCTTCTCATATCGAGATTTCTGCCTGCGATTTCCGCAGCAGCTCCCAAGCCTACAATTCCGGGCACATTTTCAGTGCCTGCTCTCATACCGTTTTGCTGATTTCCTCCGTATATATACGGTCTGATATCTATGCCGTTTCTGATATACAAAAAGCCGACACCCTTAGGGCCGCCGAATTTGTGCGCACTTGCACTCATCATATCAACATCCAGCTGTCTGACATCCAAGGGTATATTTCCCACACACTGAGCAGCATCCGTATGAAAAAGTGTGCCGTTTTCATGTGCAATAGCTGCCAACTCCTCAATAGGTTCAATCGTACCGATCTCATTGTTGGCCATCATTACAGATACAAGGTCAGTTCCCGGCTTCAACGCATACTTTAGCTTGTCAGGATCAACCATACCATCTCTCATTACAGGAAGATATGTAACCTCACAGCCCATTCGTTCTAATGCTCTGCAGCTGTTAAGTACAGCCACATGCTCAATCTGAGTAGTGATTACATGCGGTCTGTGCTTTACTCCGAGCACGGAACCCATAATTGCCCAGTTATCAGCCTCGGTTCCTCCGGAGGTAAAATAAATCTCGTTAGGTCGTGCGCCTATGAGATGCGCTATCTGCTCCTTGGCAAGAGCTATAGCATGTCTGACATCATTACCCATTCCGTACGCGCTGCTGGGGCTTCCAAAATTTTCCGTAAAATAAGGCAACATCGCTCTGACCACTTCAGGGTCAGTCATCGTTGTTGCCGCATTATCCAAATAAATCATTCAGATTTCCTTCCAAACTACTTTAAGAAACCATTAATAATCTGTTCTTCTGCTTCTGCCTCTGTAAGGCCCAAAGACATAAGCTTAATAAGCTGATCTCCGGCAATCTTACCAATCGCAGCCTCGTGAATAAGTGCTGCATCGACATTTTGGGCATCCAGCTTAGGGATTGCCACAACATGAGCTTTATCCATAATAATAGCATCACATTCAGCATGGCCTGAGCACTTGGTATTTCCCACAATGCTGGCCTCAAATATCTGCTCTGAAGAATCCTTAGCTACAGATCTCGAAATAACATCAGTGCTTGAATCCTCTCCGTTTAACTGTACCTCATATACACTGGTAGCAGTCTGGCTTCCGTGAGTCATCAATCTCTCATGCACAATAAGTGTAGCGCCTTCCTTGAGTTCTGCCTTGGTGGTTCGTATAGTGGAGTCCACGCCCTTAATCTGGACCATCTCCATATCAACATAGCTGCCCGCTTCCTGATATACTTCAGTCACAGGATTTAATATTCTCTTACCTTCTCCGTCGCCGCCTCCGTAATGCTTTTCAACATAACGAAGCTTAGAATTCTTGCCGACGAAAAATCTGTGTACACCATCATGCTGAGAATCCTGTGTACCACAGTTGTGAATACCACAGCCGGCAACGATTGTCACATCACAATCCTCGCCTACAAAGAAATCATTATATACAGTTTCCTTAATGCCGCTCTCACTCAAAACAACAGGAATATGAACGCTCTCGTTCTTTGTTCCATCCTTTATCTTGATATCAATACCGCTCTTGTCGGTCTTGGTAACAATATCAATATTAGCAGTAGTATTTCTGGCTGCGCTTTTACCGTTTGCACGGATATTATATGCTCCCTCAGGCATAGTATGAAGGTCTGCGACCTCTTCTATCAACTGCTTCTGAATCTGATCCATCTGTTCCATCCTACTTGCCCTCCTGAACTAATTTATTGCAGGCACTGCCGGCGTAAGGCGAACCGAGGATTTCGGGAAGGACCTCTTCTTTTGAACCCTGCTTTTTTACCTTACCATCCTCGATAATAACAATCTCATCAGCTATTTCAAGAATTCTCTCCTGATGCGAAATAATCAGAATGGTACCATTAATACTGGTTCTGATATTTTCAAAAACCTTAATCAGATTCTGGAAGCTCCACAAATCAATACCTGCTTCAGGCTCATCAAAAATAGCAAATTTTGTTCCTCTCGCAAGAACAGTAGCAATCTCAATACGCTTAAGTTCTCCTCCTGAAAGTGATGAATTCACCTCACGATTGATATAATCTCTTGCGCAAAGACCCACCTTGGACAAATATTCGCAGGCATCCGCTACAGATAAATTCTCTCCCTTGGCAAGACGAAGCAAATCAATTACCTTGATTCCTTTAAAATGAACCGGTTGCTGAAAGGCAAAGCTGATTCCCTTTTTCGCCCTGTCAGTGATTCCAAGCTCAGTAATATCCTCTCCGTCAAACACAATACTGCCCTCGGTAAGAGGATAAATACCCATAATAATTTTGGCGAGGGTGGATTTTCCTCCGCCATTAGGTCCGGTGATAACTACAAACTTAGCATCCGGAATAGACAAACTGAGTCCGTCAATGATAGATTTATCTGTTCCATTATCTTCAACTGTATATTTCAAGTTATTTAGTTCTAACATAAATCTCCTTCGCGCTCACTCTACGATAATCGATATAGGCGTATCCTATCGTGGCACACAAGTATATAAGCATAGCATTAATTAGAATACCATACACACTCTTTTATTTTCAATTAAATAACTATAAAAGGATTCATTTTGTTGTTAATAATTATTAATCTGCACTCTGGATAAAATAAAGCTCTTCATTCTCAAAGCTTACTATGAGGCAGGTGCGTGAAAAATCCTCCCCCTCTATATTCAGCTCATAGCTGAAGGCAAATGCATAAGTACCATCATCAAAGCTGATAGATACATTTGTAAAAAGCTCTGTAGAATAAAGCTCGTAACTGAAGCTTAAGGTATTTCCGTATCCGTCGCTGTAATATCCGGTACCGTCATATCCGAAGGTCATAAGACAAGAATCAAGTCTGTCAATTTCATCTCTGTAATCATATACATATATTCCATCGGAATCATGCATTTCAACAGCCTGCCACATGGCTTCTCTGAGAATTCCCTGTGAAGTATTTTCCATTGAAATATTTCCCAGCGCCGAATATCTGGTTTCACCCGCATAATTTGTCGGAACCCATCCTTCAGGATAAAGGTCGGTTGTTGCAGATGAGTCTGTTCCGTAATACTCATCGAGACTTGAATATCTGATAAAACCATCGTAGCTTGCCTCAAGCTCTCTCAAGGTAACATCACCGATTACACAGATAAAATCCCATGACTGATATGCATAATTATAATTGCCGGACAAAGTAGCATTAAGATATGTATCCTCAGCACTTTCATAAGCCTCCTCTGAGGTTACGTTTTCCGAACGACCGTAATAAATTGTAGTAATTCCTCCGGCGGCCATGTTATTATCAGCGCTTCCTACCTTTTCAATCGAAACAACATTATCCTTAACAGACATAACAAACTTACGGTCAATAGATCTGCTGTAGCCAAACATGCAGCTATCAGTAATTACATAACCCTCCACATTATCTGAGCCACTGCCGATTGCACACTTAGCCATTCCCATCATCACCAGGTCAGGCATTGATTCGGAATATTTCCAATCAATCTCAAGCTCCTCTACACCTGTACCAGCATTATTAACCTCAAATATTCTAAAGCTTGCATCTGATGCAGCAGCCATTACGCATTTAGCCGTAATCACCTCTAAACGACCGTCTGCATCCAAATCCGTCACAGCCACATAATCAGTGTATCCTTCTGTAAAAGCAGGCTTCCAGGTATTTTTGTCATTATCTATAACTGCCAACTGCTCTGCAACTGACAGCTCTACGATCTCCGCCTCGATTTCATCTTCTTCATTTTCGCCGGGTTTTTCCTCGTCCTCTTCCGGCTCCTCGACCTCAGGCATAACCTTGGGCTCCTCAGTCAAATCCAACATAGTACATCCTGTGGTCAACACAGCAAGTCCGGTAACAGCAGATAATAATAAAGCAAAAATCTTCTTTTTCATTTCATCCTCCCACATAGAAAACTATTTATAAAGCAAATTATATATTTGACAATGTATAAAAACAAGTTAAATACAAATATAAAGGCACCTGTCGCACTCGACAGATGCCTATAACTGTGACTGTTTCCCAGTCCTACAGACTATTAACTATTCAGAATTAATACTTAGGAATAACAATTCCATCAGCATTATCTACAAGAGCATTATTTCCTCCGCCAATATTACCTACAAAATACTGGTACTGCTTAAGCACATCATCCTTCTGCATGTCAGAAATAGCGTTCTCGACATCCAGGGAGAATATGTCGCTGTCCTTGCCAATATATCCGAAATCATCCCCCTTATTAAAGGTAAGGGAAATGTCCTCCAACGCTGCATTATTCTGACGCGCCTTCGGCAGACTGATATCTTCTAACGAAGAAGTGCTGACAGGAATCTGCTTCTCAGCTTCAAGACGCTGACGATCCTGCTTTGCTACCTCGTCAATACTGACAACAGGAATAGTAGGGACTCTGTAGTTGTTAAAAATACCTGAATAATCATTAATGCTATTGATTCCCATCCTATCACCTCCTTGTCATATTCAAAACGGATGCAAACCTATCGGTAAAATCCGTTTCACCGTTGTCTGTATATTCTATATATCGGACATGCGGCGAAATAAATAACTCTTTTGCGAAAAAATTAAATAAAAATTTAATTAACAAATTTACGGAAGCTTAATTCTGCTTGAGCATAGACTTAAGCTCATCCATAAAGGTATTAACATCCTTGAACTCACGATATACAGATGCAAATCTAACATATGCAACCGCATCAAGATCCTTAAGCTTATTCATTACAAGCTCACCAATCTTATCACTGGGAATTTCCTTCTCTTCAAGCTGAGAAATATCATTCTCAACCTCATCTACAAGACCGGTAATCTGTGCGAGACTGACGGGACGCTTATGACATGCTCTGAGTACACCGGACTCAATCTTCTGTCTGTCATATGCTTCACGGTTGTTATCCTTCTTGATAATGA
>JAKSRU010000013.1 GCA_024403475.1 Lachnospiraceae bacterium
TCTGTCTGTCTGTCTGTCTGTCTGTCTGTCTGTCTGTCTGTCTGTCTGTCTGTAAGCAGCATGTTTTTTCCTACTCCTTTGTCAAGTCTTTCCTCGTTTCAAAGCATCTTTATCACACTTACCGTTTGCATTTATAGGAAATTCCTTCCATACTTCGATATTCTTGACAGTCACATACTCCGGCAATTGCTCTTTAGTAATCTTCTCAATGTCCGAAAGCACATTGCTCCTATCCCTTAAATCATCGACAATAATATTTATAATTAATTCTTCATTGGCATCCGCCACAACTTTACACGCACTGATTCCATCTATCTGCAAAACAAGATTTTCAAAGTCAAAAAAATAAACTGTCTTACCATTTATATCCACACTGTCGACAGCTCTACCTAAAACCATCACTTCACCAAATGAATCTATATAGCCTATATCGCCAGTTCTATACCAACTATTCCCCTGTCCATCTGTCCACCTAAATGCATCAGTCAATGTAGGATTATTTGCATAATTCTTCATTGCACATGGAGACTGCACCATGATTTCTCCACATTCTAAATATCCGTTCTCTCTTCCTGTTTTTACATCAAATGAAGCTACAATCACATTGGGAAGTGGTATCCCTGTAAACCCTATCTGATGGTGTTTGAATGATGATGTTGTCACGGTTCCATTTAATTCAGACATCCCATACCCGACAGTAAGTGATGTGGTGCAATTGCAACTACTCAATACTCTGTTTATTTGTTCTTCAATTTCCGGTGTATTAGGTTCTCCCCCTAGCACAGCTATATTCAAAAAAGATAAATCTCTTCCGCGAAATAAATTGTTTATTATCGATACATCCCAAAAACTCTTCGTTGCACAAATAACCTGTGGCTTATACTTATAAATATCTTTAACCCACTTTTCCGCTGAGTATTCAGGTTCCAAAACAATGGTTATCCCTAACATAAGTGGTGCAAAAAGCATAAATGATAGTCCTGATGCAATAAAAAAGGGGATTTGATTTAAAAATGTATCTCCTCTCTTAAATGGATACTCGCAAGTCCTATACTCTTCGTAAATGGACGTGTAGCTCTTATTAGTGTGAACAATTCCCTTGGGTATACCAGTAGTACCTGAAGAATAGACAGTAACAAAATCTCTATTTACATCCTCGTTATCTATATAGTCATTGTTGGACTTACCCAAAAAGCTTGCCCACCCAATTGTATTGCTGTAATCAACTTTATTATTAGCAGATATTTTTGCTAATAATCTAATAATTGGTGCCAAAGAATATGTCGCTGGTATAATCACAATCTTTTTGCCTGTTAGCATTAATGCAACTGCAAGTTTCCCATATATTTTGTCCAAACAAAAAATGTATTCAGCAGATGATCTATTGATAGAATCAACTATTGCTTGCTTTCCCAATGACAGATTAATCATTTGAACAGAAACACCAATTTTACTGCATGCAAGTAACAAATACACGGTTTCAGGTGTTCCTGTTGAACACACCACAATATTATCTCCGCACTTGATACCACTGCCTACAAGTGCAGAAGCAAGTTTCAATGTTCGTTCAAATAACGTTTTGTACGATATTTTTTTCCCCTGAAACACAATTGCAGCATCTTCAGAATATGCCTTATTGTTTTCATACACATTTTCCCAAACGGTACGCACTAATGCCTGTGAATTTGCGTCTTGTTTTGAATACCATTTCAGCCACGGTTTATCCACAGAAGGATAACCTGTCTGTCTGTCTGTCTGTCTGTCTGTCTGTCTGTCTGTCTGTCTGTCTGTAGCAAGCATTGTCACAACTCTCCTTTTGTCAAGCCTTAGTTATTTAAAATAACATGTACCTGATACTATTAATTCGAGACTCTCTACAACCACTCATTATCGTAAGTAACATATTAATTCTCACGATATAACCTATTACGTATAAACTCTCTTGAAAAATACGGCTTCTTAGTATGTGGATTACAATATTCCATTAACCTTCTCTGCACAAATTTTTCATCTTCAATATCAAACGCCTCCATATCAGTTCGTTTGATACTTCCGCCACATCGCTCAATCAATTCATATTTGAGTGTAGCCAAACAATCTCTGAGTAAAATACGCTGATCATCAATATATTTATCATCAAATCTATTTATGACATCTATATTCTTGCCAATAATAATAAAGAATTCTTTACCATATTGTTCTATTGCTACCGGCACTATACTTTTCCCGGTTTCAATCGCCATTTTTATTACTCCAGGGAAAAGCGGTTGCACCAATTCATTGGAACTAATATTCCATATACCTTCGGGAAAAATCATAAGATTGTAACCGTTTTTAATTACTTCAACGGCTGTTTTATACGCAACCTTGCGATCTGCCTTATCTTCTGTATCTATGAATACGCGACCATTAGCATTAAAAACCATTCCATCAAAATTTCTATAAGTAAGTTCCGGGTCTCCAGCAAAAGGAATAGTATGTACTTTTAATGCTTCTGTTATAATCTGATAATCAAATTTACCAATATGCGTTATTGCAAAAATGACATTATTGTCAGAAGTTCTTCTTTCATCTCGTAATATGCTATATTTTTGTTTATCAATAAATATACGATTTAAGCTAAATAAGCTCATGAGAAATCTGTGAAAAAAAGCCTGCAATTTGAATGTTGTAAGCTTATTTCTATCATTCGAATATAAAAAGGCTCTCTTGTTGATATAGTACTTTTGAAGGCTATCCTTCGGAAGACTCCATTCCCTCCAAATAGAAAGTGGACGAAATTCAGAATCATCTATTCCACTCATTTCACGTTTCTTCATCCACAAATTTCCTTCGAATCAACTATTTACCTTGGTCATTATCGTACGATTATTTAATCAAGTATCAATATATGTAAGCAAATCCCCAAAACCACTAATCCTATATGGATCTAATTCCTGCATATCTTCATTCCATACAGCCGGATAGCATAATACAGTAATTTTATCTTTAAGCAACATGATATTTTCCGGTTTATCATCCACAAGAATATCAACCTTTTCATTTAAACAAACATCATGCTTATCAGAAGCACTATTCTTTTCAGATACATATATTATCCTGTCATACTCAAAGTGATTCTTTCTGAGCCAGTAAACTAACATCCTACGGAACACCACTCCTGTAATCCCTTTTTCAGTTGTGTGTGCACGACCGGTAATCACAAATATTTTGTGTCCGGCTTCACGTAGAATACGCACTACCTTTGCAGCATCAGTAGCCATTTCCAGTTTCAAACAATATCTCCATATGTACTTAGTCCAAAATTTCTCTCTTTCTTTATGGCTACAACCAAATATCGTTTCAACATCATAAGCCTTGGGATTTTTAATCTCATAACCATATTTACTCTTAAAATATGGTTTCCCCATTTCCAATTGATATGAGCCCATATCTACTAGTACACCATCCACATCAATTCCTATTATCATATTATTCACCCAACATAATTATGCTTTTCTTAATTGCGTCCGTGCATTCATCCTCTGATATATTATTTGCAGATATAGGTGCGCCAAATATAATTTCCAACTTATATTTTTCACCCGTTTCTTCGTTTATCGTTTTAGGCCTTTCAGCATGGCGGGGAAAAATATCATATGCTCCATTAATTCTTATAGGTACAATCGGAACATTATTTGACTTCGCCAATTCAGCAGCGCCCTTCTTAAATTGCATCAGTGAGCCATCTCGCGTTCTAGCTCCTTCCGGGAACAAAATCAAATAATAACCATTTGCTAAGCTCCAACTACATCTTGACATTGCAGGAATAGTATTTCCTTCTCTATCAACTGGTATGCCCCCTAGCATATTAAACATATCTGAATTCTCCATCATTGTATGTTTGGCTGCTAAAGTAGCAAATTTCTCTCTTAATACAAATTCATCGCCTAATGCAGTCAAAATAAATAACGGATCCAGATTGCAAACATGATTTGAACAAAGGATACAATTCGTTTCACCTGGAATATTTTCCGTTCCTTTAACCGCTACATCATAAGTCTTCCTAATTTCTCCTATCATACCAAGGAGCTTAGTTTCATAATCTTGAGTCCTTTTTGCCGGAAACATACCATAATCCATCTGTTTTGTTTGAATAGAACCCTCATTAACAATCAGTTTTACAACCTTTACTAAATCTCCAATTGTTTCAACATCATCTAAATAATTCTCTACCTGTATATTCCACGATTTATCAATCTCTGCACATATTTCAAACATCATTAAAGAATCGATGTTTAGATCATCCTTAAGATTTCTACTCTCCTCAAAATCATCAGTGTCACACCTTTTCAAGAGAATGCTTTTTATCGTTTGAGCAACATCTAAGATATCTCTTTTAATAAGCTCACTCTCGCTTTCACTGCTTTCGTTTTCAGCTAATTTTTGTAATTCAAAACGCTTTACTTTTCCTACTGATGTTTTGGGCAGTTCTTCAACATAATAGATTTTTTTGTAGCGATAGTTACTTGCAACTGATTTGTTAACATTTAAAAACTCAGCATCATACTCTCCGGCTTTTCCGACTACAAACACTCCGACATATTCATAGCCATCATCTGTCTTCACTCCCGCAACAGCAAAATCAAAAGATTTTCCTAAATAAAGCCTATATGAATTTTCAATATCTTCCGGAGATACTTTCTCTCCATTAGCAAGTGGAATGCTTTCTTTTATTCTTCCGGTAATATATAATTGGTTATTTTCAATTTTTCCATAGTCTCCAGTCTTAAAATAACCATCATCAAATGCTTGTTGCGTCAACATTTCATTTCTAAAATATCCGCGCATCATCATTTTACTTTTTACTTGTATCTCTCCAATCCCATTGTTGTCTTTACCACTAATTCTCAATTCCACTTCAGGTATGGCTTTCACATCGCCCACACCCTCCATAAACTTTCTTCCGTCCGAAACGCAAATCGGAATATTTGTTTCAGTAGATGCATAAAAATCAAAAACATCAAATCCAAGATTCCAAAAGAATCGATTAACTACCGGGTTAGACTTTCCTCCACCAATATGAACCTGTTTTAACTTTCCTCCAAACGCCTCTTTATTAATTTTCTTAAAAAAGATACGTCCAAGATTAAGCCCTGTTTTCTCCCTTATTAGCCCACATTTCTCAATTAAGCCAAATATTTTCTTTGACTTATTTACACCTTGAGAATTAATAGACTCTTCAATCTTATCCTTAAAAGTCTCCCATACTCGTGGCACCATACCAAATGTATTTGGATGATACTTCATAAATCCATTCATAATGCTTAATGAATTAGCACCTTCAATAGTTGCCAATTCTCCACCACGCATAATGATGACCAGAAAATCTGTATAACCCGAAACATGGGAATTGGGAAATATCATCAAATATCGTATGTTAGAGGTTCTTACTACTTTCAGCAAGCAATCTAATGCTATCAATTCCTGCTCATATCCAATCACAACACCTTTTGCTACACTTGTTGTTCCTGATGAGTATAAGATAGCAATTGCTTCATAATCCGGGTCATCAGTATTAGTCACATTAATATCATTAACAATCATTGCAGTATCATAACTAATTACTGATACATTGATATCTGCTAGTTTTTCTGTGTAAATAGTCTCACTAGTAATTATCGCTGCGACATCAGCATCAGATATTATTCTATCCATCTCACGTTTGTGAAGATTGCAATCAATAATAACTGCTGTACATCCCATGTATGCCAATGTTAATAATTCAACGTAAACTTTCAAATTCAAAGGAGTAATAACACCTACCCTGTCTCCATGACATAATCCAAGAGAATTGTATTGCTTTTTAAGTTCATTAACTTTGACATGAAGTTCTCTATATGAACATATTTCACTATTGTTTGATTTATCGAAATATGTAATCGCAGGCTTATTATTCTTCTTTTTACATATGTAATCGAATTGATTAACAAACACCTTCCATGATTCAGCTACAAATTCTGATGTCATTATCCAATACTACATGAGTCAATTCCGCATTAATTTATCGGGACTTGTACTCCCTTTCTTTCTTGTGTGTACAACAATTCAAAATTTATTCAGTATCTACAAATAGGAAAATGTAATTCACCAAATAATTAGCACTATTTTACACTAAAATCGTCATTTTTGCATACTGTCAATTTGCATATGATGATACAAGATTGTTTATTCAAGCTTCTATTGTGAATAGAATTTTACTGAGGATATTCCAAATGAAAAAAAAGCTACCTATACAACAATCAGAAATAAAAGAATCTCACATAGAAAATACATATGATATACTGGCTCAATATAAAAAATTGGGGTTGAAAATTGCATATTATAGAAAACAAAAAGGATTAACACAGCTCGAATTGGCGGAAGCCATAAACATAAGTAGAACGTATATTAGTAATATTGAAGCCCCTAAAAGCAATGTGAATCCAACCCTTGAAGTTATACTCAACATTGCAACTACTTTAGATGTCCCTGTGTATAAATTATTTGATGAAACGCTGTAGTAGCTTGCAGTATTTTATAATACTAGTACTGACTACCTACTTAACAGAACTAATGTAAAAGAAACATATCCAAAGAAATAACAGAATTTATTGAAGTATAACTTAGTATAATGTTACAATAAATAAAGAAGAGCACCCACTCCAAAGTGGATGCTCCCGAAAGTGTAATGTATGCTTCCTAAGAAACCTACCTCACCTGTGGACCAGACAGGTGAGGTTTTCTATTTTTTAAATTCCAACTCTATAAACAGCTTCCTGTCATCCAGTCTTGCCCGAACGCTTCCGCCTTGCTTTTCAGCAAGAACCTTAACTATGTACAATCCAAGTCCCGCGCTGCCTTCTTTTCTGGCTCCGTCGGCTCTGTATGTTCTGTCAAACAATCTGTCGATATCTATATCCGTTCCCTTCAGAACCTCATTGGCAAAATAAATCACTACATTATCATTGCCCTCAGACAAACCGACCTCAAACTCATTTTTACCATACTTAAGAATATTGTTGAGAAGGTTCGAAAGCATTCTCAATATAAATGCTTCGTCACCCTTAAGCATTACTGTTTTCTCGGGTAAATGAATATCCGGGGTAAGCTCCTTTTCCCTGATAAGCGCTTCATGATCCAAAATAAACTGCATCAGAAGATTGGTTGCATTAACGCTCTTAATCGGAATCTCATCCGTATCGCTCTCGAGAACCGATATCTCAAAGAAATCATCTATCATTTGCCTGAGCAAATCCGCCTTGTCGGTACATATTTTAATATACTCCTGCTGGCTCACTGTCAATCCACTACTCTGCTCAAGAAGCTGTAGATTACCCTTTATAACCGTAAGCGGTGTACGCAGATCATGTGCAATATCCGATATAGACTGCTTCAGTTGCTTCTCTGTCTTCTCATGCTTGAGCTTGAGTGATTTTTGAAAATCCAGATTCTTGTTAAAGGCTGTCGCCAAATCTGTCAAATCCCGGTCAATCAAATCTATCTGTATTTGCTTGTTGTAGGAAAAATCCTTTGTGTATTCCAGCTGCTCAATCATGCTTTTGGTCTGTTTTTTCATCATTACCAATCTGATAATAAGAATAAGTACCACCGACAAAGCTATTGCAAGCACTGTTATATATATTATTTTCTCCATTACGCCTTTAACCTGTAACCTATGCCCCATACCGTTTCAACATAATCATTGTCCGTAGCTTTCTTAAGCTTATTTCTCAGATTGCTCACATGCACATTGATGGTATTATCCTCATAGAAATATTCCTCATTCCAAACCGCCTCATACAGATTTGCCTTGGAAAAAGTCTTCTGCGGATATCTCAAAAGCATTTCTAAAATCTTAACTTCCTTGGAAGTAAGCGATATATTTTCCCCCCTAAAGGTAACTCTCAACTCATCGGTATAGAGACTAAGCTCTCCGTGAGTAAGAACCTCTGCCGGTTTATCCTGCTGAAGATTGCCACCTTCTATTCTGCGCAATACCGCCTCTATTCTGACCAGGACCTCCCCCAAATCAAAGGGCTTGATGATATAATCGTCCGCTCCCACTCTGAGCATCTCTATACGTGTCTCTATCATTGATTTCGCAGATATAACAATTACAGGCACATTAGAATATCCTCTGAGATCCTTTATCAGCTGCTCACCACTGATAATCGGAAGCATCAAATCCATCAGAACCAGATCATATTCCTGCTTTTTCAAAACAGTCTGCGCTACATTACCGTCATATGCATTCAACACCTCATATCCATTGTCCTTAAGATATGAAGAAAGCATTTTATTAATCTCACGATTGTCTTCAACAATCAGTATTGTTTTACTCATAGTCGATAAATCCCCACATAAAATATATCCATATCTACCATATTAAATATATAAAAAGAAAACAAGACCCTCTGCAATATTTGCCGTAAAATGTGTTTATTCATATTTATGCATAAATCATGCACAATTTATGCATAAATAGCACTTTTAAAAACAGCATTTTTTATGTCGTCAAATACCTGTTTACCCTTGAAAAACTTGAGTTTATAAGTTATTCTTATATCTGCTGTGTATATGAATGTATATGCATATTATACTATCAGTATTATTTAGATTAACTGCCATTTATTATAGGATACCAATATGAAAATCAGAAAATTATTAACCATATTTACCGTTACTGCTATGCTTTTGTCTTTAACAGCATGCACAACCGGCAGTACCTCCAAGTCAACCGAAGGAAATCTTAAAGAAGAAACCTCCGGTGAGAATACTGACAGTGATGTTGAAAACAATTCGGAAGAGGATAATGCCACTGAAGATAATGATTCTGAAAATGATAACGCCACTGACGATGAGGCTTATGTACGTCCGGTATTCGATAGCCCGGTTGTCCAAAGACTTGAGCAGGTATTTGAAAATCACGGATTTGTTTTTTTATCCTTCGCAGAAATGTATTCCGAAAATAATTCGGAAGTATATATGGATAGAATTCATAACGGCTTTTGCGCATCAGATGAAAACTATGTAGACGAACTCGCTCATTTCAACGGTCCTTTTATGAATGCATATAAAGCCGGTAGTGAAGATGTAAGCCAGCTTAAGCTTTTAGCCTGGACTTTTGATACAGAAGAAGAGGCTCGCAGTTTTTATGATAAAAAAATAAACGGTTTCTTATCTGAAATAGCCACAATGGACGCTGCTGAAGATATCATGGGTGAAGCAGAATTTGATTATTGCCACATGTGGACTTCCATTTGGTACGATACTTCTGAGCGTAACTATGTAGCGTTCTACAGTGGTTACGGAGCATACATTGAAGACACCACAGTCGTAACATATAATTATTATGCCGCCAGCGCTAATAACCCCGTTGAGTCGGTATTTAATGATGTGACAGATGCCTTGGGATGCGGTAATCCGATGGACCTTGCAGAACAGGATTATTCATTAATTACTATTCCTGATAAACTGTATTAATTATTTAGTGCGTTTTTGTTGACAACACTCTCTTTCGGGAGTATCGTTTGAAACAATTGAAACGATATATATTATATTATAGAAAGGATACATTAAAATGGAGAAAGTTGTATTGGCTTATTCCGGTGGACTTGATACCACAGCTATCATTCCCTGGCTTAAGGAAACCTATGGTTATGAAGTAGTATGCTGCTGTATCGACTGCGGACAGGGCGAGGAGCTCGACGGACTTGAGGAGCGTGCTAAGCTCTCAGGCGCATCTAAGCTCTACATCGAAGATATCGTAGACGATTTTGCAGAAAATTATATTATGCCTTGCGTACAGGCAGGCGCTGTATACGAGCACAAGTACCTGATGGGTACTGCAATGGCTCGTCCCGGCATCGCTGCTAAGCTTGTTGAGATTGCTCGCAAGGAGAACGCTGTAGCTATTTGCCACGGTGCTACCGGTAAGGGTAACGACCAGATTCGTTTCGAGCTTGGCATCAAGGCTCTTGCTCCTGATATCAAGGTTATCGCTCCCTGGCGTGACGACAGATGGCAGATGGATTCTCGTCAGGCAGAGATCGACTACTGCAAGGCTCATGGCATCGATCTTCCTTTCGGAACCGACCAGTCTTACAGCCGTGACAGAAACCTTTGGCACATCAGCCACGAGGGACTCGAGCTCGAGGATCCCGCAAAGGCTCCCAACTATGATCACATGCTCGTTCTCGGCGTAACTCCCGAGAAGGCTCCTGAAGAGGGCGAAGAGCTTACTATTAACTTCGAAAAGGGTGTTCCTGTTTCACTTAACGGAGAAAAGATGAAGGTTGCAGATATCATCCGTAAGCTCAATGCTATCGGTGGTAAGCACGGTGTTGGTATCGTTGATATCGTTGAGAACCGTGTTGTAGGTATGAAGAGCCGTGGCGTATATGAGACCCCCGGCGGAACCATTCTTATGGAGGCTCATCAGCAGCTTGAAGAGCTCGTTCTTGACCGCGACACCATCGCTCTTAAGAAGGACCTCGGCAACAAGATGGCTGGTATCGTATACGAAGGAAAGTGGTTCACCCCTATCCGTGAAGCTATCTCAGCATTCACTGCTACCACTCAGCAGTATGTTACCGGTGAAGTAAAGCTTCGTCTCTACAAGGGTAACATCATCAAGAATGGTACCACTTCTCCTTACTCACTTTACAGTGAGTCACTTGCATCATTCACTACCGGTGATATGTATGATCACCATGATGCAGAAGGCTTCATCACTCTCTGGGGACTTCCTCTCAAGGTTCGTGCTATGAGAATGAACGAGCTTAAGAACGAGAACAAGAAGTAATCTCTTCTGAAAATTAAGTCAAACTACAGAAACTGTCGGGAAATCATCCCGACAGTTTTTTATTATCTAAAAAGGCGAATTTTAAGCAATAAATAACCAATTTTCGCAAAAGTAGTTTCTATATAGTTATTTTTTCTGAAAAAAATCTGATATTCTAATACTATCAGTAAATTAGTTAAGCATGTTTTTGCATATTTTTATATGCCACATGCAGTTAGGAGTCAGAATGTTTAAGGAGAAGACACCCTTAGTTTCACACATTTTTACAGCAGATCCCTCTGCTCATGTATTTAATGACAGAATCTACATCTATCCTTCACATGATATCGCTCACAACGGTGAGGACAATGATGATGGAGATGAGTATCAGATGGAGGACTATCACATCCTTTCTATGGATGGTGACAGCGACACCATTACCGATCACGGTGAGGCTCTTCATATGAAGGACGTTCCGTGGGTATCTAAGCAGATGTGGGCACCTGATGCTGCTTATGTTGATGGCAAATATTACCTCTTCTTCCCTGCAAGAGATAAGGACGGAATCTTCAGAATCGGTGTTGCTGTAAGTGACAAGCCTGAAGGACCTTTCACTCCCGATGCGGATTGCATCCCCGGAAGCTTCTCAATCGATCCTTGCTCTTTCAAGGACGATGATGAGCAGGTATATGTATACTTCGGCGGACTCTGGGGCGGACAGCTCGAGAAGTATCGCACCGGCAGCTTCGATCCCAACGGCACTGAGCCTGCTAAGGACGAGCCTGCTGTATGTCCTAAGGTAGCTCTTATGAGCAAGGATATGCACACCTTCGCTGAGACTCCCAGAGACGTAGTTATTCTCGATGAGAATGGCAATCCTCTTCTCGCTGGTGATGAGGACAGACGTTACTTCGAAGGACCTTGGACCTTCAAGCGTGGCGACAAGTACTACTTCACCTACTCAACCGGAACTACTCACTATGCAGTATATGCTGTAGGTGATAATCCTTACGGACCTTTCACTTACAAGGGACGCATCCTTGAGCCCGTTCTCGGATGGACTACTCACCACTCAGTACTTGAGTACAGAGGAAAGTGGTATCTCTTCTATCATGATTGCGAGCTTTCAAATGGTATCAACCATCGCCGTAATGTAAAGTACGTTGAGCTCAAGTTCAATGAGGATGGCACTATCCAGACCATCACTCCTTAATCAAAGGTGAATAAAATGCGTTAAAATCGCACATTTTTATAACAATAAAGAGAGGACTCCATATCTGTGGAATCCTCTCTTTTCTAAATTTCAATTATTGTGATAATAAAACCGACAACTGCCTAATATTAATAAAAAGGTACTACATTCTTTCAGAAACATAAATCTGCACTCTGCTCTGAATAAGTGTAATTACATCATCCAGAGACTTCTGTCCTGAAAAATATCCGCTTGCCTCTTCCTCAATAATGCTCATAATATCAGGGTCTGAATCTACAGCTACTGCAGCATCAATAAGTGCCTGAATCTGATCAATCTCCTCCTGTGTGCTGTAATGGAACTCGTACTCCCATCCGGTATCATCCGCCATCATCGAACCATTAGGCTGTCCGGCATGCTCAAGCTCTTTATCAAACATTGCCTGAAGATCACTATTCTTGCTGGGGAAAGCATAGTCCCAATCGCTTCTCTCTCTATTGAGATAAAACTCTATGAAATCCCATGCTGCTTCCTTATTTTCAGAATTTGCTGAAATAGCATAACCTGTATCGGTAGTCATAATATGAACATTTTTACCTTCAGGGTTAGGCATACCGATATACTTAGTACCTACTCTAAAGTATGCATTAATCATCTGAACGTCATCGCAAGCGCTCAAATATGTTCTCATTCCAAGAATTTTTCCGTTAGAAAGACTTTCTGAGAAACTGAAATTAGGGTCGATGTTATTCCAATCAATCTCCTCAGGTAATGTAGATGCATATTCCAATGCTTTGCGTAAGCTGTCCTTATTAAAATCTACAGTACCGGTACTCCAATCAATATATTCGCTAAGGTTACAACCCACATAAGTATCAAGAAACTCTGATCTTAATATATATGCTTCAAGGTCTGCACCCGGATTTGCATAAATATAGTCAATCATCTCTGACAAGGTCCATCCATCTTTTCCGGCCGGGAAATTATTGGAATTTACAACCATAGTCATCAAATTAAAGGATCTGGGAATTGAAATCAGCTTGCCATCAATAGTAAATGAGTCAATAACAGTCTTATTGTAATCCTCAAGCTTGATAGTGCTGCTGTTTGCAATATATCCGCTTATATCTTCAAGAACTCCCTTGTTAACAAGGCTTCTGACTTCCAAACCTTCCAAGCAGATAATATCAGGAGCTGATGAACCGGTAATCGCATTATTTAAGTTAACCAGCGCATCCTCCATGCTCTCACCATCTGTCTGCCAATCATAATAAGTCTCTGTTACAATTCTATACTTATCCTGACTCTTGTTGTATGCAACGATAGCTGCTTCCATATTTGAATCGCTACCGTAAAGAGATGCAAGTCTGATTTCGGTCTTGGTAACAATCTCTGAATTTTTTACCTGATAAATTTTTGCAATCTGCGAATCGTTAGCACTCCAATCCCTAACACATGCATAAAAGCATCCGTCCTTACCTTCACACATTTTGGTTACATTATTACCTTCAATGTCGATTTTAATCCACTTAAAAATCTCTTCATCCTCATTGTCAGTAATATTTGTGGCCTTAAAAGAGGTTGAATCAAAGTGGTACAAAATATTCTTATCAGCTGCTGACATGAAATAACCATTTGCATAGGTATCTTTCAAATTAATACCATCAGCTACAGAAGAGCTGTTAGGATTAATCTTTCCACAGGTCAAATCCCAGTTGTCGGTGTAGTAAAAAACATATATATCTCCACCGTCTCCGACAAAACAGTTATTAACCCAATTATCGGTGATATAAACCTTCTGCAATACATTCAAATCAAGATCTGTAAAAACTACACTATGGCTTCCAACTATTGCAATGTGTCCCTGGCCATCGCTGATAGTATCCTGAACATACTCATCAGGAATAAAGTCATATACAACTTCCTTTATTCCAAGGAAATTATTATTGTTGTCATAGTTAAGAACAAAGAATTTATCGATGGTATCTATTTCTGTAGAAACATCCTCCTGATTATATTCATATTCTGCATCACCTTCAATGTCACCCATCGCATCGGGGTCGTAGCTGCTATAATCATATGCATACCATTCTGCATATACGTTCATTCCTTCTTCGGTACATACGATACCATTTACAGCTATTCCGGAGGTATAGCCCTCTCTGTCCTTGGGAACGGTCTCATCAGCATCAACAACCTGCATAATCGCTGATTCGAGCTCAATTCTTCCGTTTATCTGCATATCCTCAGGATTGATACTGGCGATAAAGCTTCTGTTCTCATCCCCTTCTGCAAAGGCACTTACATAAATCTTGTCGCCTTCATAATACATCTTGTCGATTGTTGCTTTCTTTCCGGACTCATCAGTTACATCATAGAAGTCGGCTACATACGACATTCCTTCGGGGTCCAACACTGTGGTTGTTCCCGTTGTACCATCATTTTTTCCGCAGCCGGTAAAAACGAGCGAGGACATAAGTCCCATAATCGCTCCCGATGCTACAATTCTCTTACAATTTTTTGTCATTTTTTCTTCTCCTCATAATATCTGCAAAAGATATACGTTCGCATTTTTACTTAATAGCTTTATATGCATTCTGCATTTTCTGCATACACACTAACATACCGAACGTTACAACTAAGTTACTCTCTCAAACTTTATCAAACAATAGTTCTTAACAAATCTTAACCATCCTTAACATAAACATAATAAACCTTAAAAAAGCGCCAACTCCGTAGAGTTGACGCCCTGTTTCACGACTTATATTAATTATCTGTTAGCCTTAAGACTAACCTTTTCTTCATACATTGCAGCATCGGCCTTGGTCAGGAAAGCTTCCAGCTCTTCAACTGTATTTACCTTGCCCATACAATAACCGAGACTCATCTGAGTTATATAAGGTTTGTCAGATTTCTTGGTAAATTCATCTGCTGCCTGATAAAGCTTTTCCTTAAACTCAAGTACATATTCATCGGTAAAATCACCGATTGCAATCTTTACAAACTCATCTCCGCCAATTCGGAAGTTTTTCTCGGAAATCGCACAGGGAACGGTAGTGGTTTTAAGCAATGAAGCCGCAGACTTAATTGCAATATCGCCTTCAGCATGACCATAGGTATCATTGATTTTCTTGAGATAATTCATATCCGCCAGAGCAACAAGAATAGTCTTGTCCTCCTTTTTGGCCTCCTCAATAATCTCTGAAAGCATGGTATTAAAGCCGTTACGATTATACAGTCCTGTCATGACATCTGTATAGAACATATAGTTCACACTGCGAAGTCTGCATAATGATTCAACTCCGTCTGCAATGTCGTGGAGCCAGAAATTGAAGGTATACTCGTACGCCTTGGGCGACTGACCGTTGTTAAGCACTACATATCCGAAATTTCTGTCAAGATAATGCAAAGGATGGAATACAAATACTGAGGGCTCACCTTCATCTGCAAAAATACCGGGGAACATTTCCTCTTTTGCAAAATATGTAGGATTACCTACCGTAATCTGCGGTCCTTCAGGAGTACTCTTTCTACTGTAGAAAAGCTGAATTTTGTCCGTATATGTATTTCTTCTGATATCATCAATAATCAGATGGGGATCTTCCCAACCATCATTCATACAGATATGTAATTCATTGAAATTATGGAAATGCTTGAAGTTATCCTCCAAAGCCTTAACCAATGAAGAGTAATCCTTCATGAAAAGCATGCTCTCACGGGCAAAATTCAACTCACCCAGATATCCCGCATCTATATCGAGCTGCACACCCTTCTCATTAGAATAGTTATAAGCAGAAGATTTCTGACATCCGCAACCTACACTGGTAATCAAATGATTCTTACAGGGAATCATTCTTACTTCATCACCAAGCTCTCCGCCATCCATTACTCTGCATATAATTTTGCAAGCCTCAACACCGACATTCTCCAAACCGTTCTCTCCGGTGAGAAGGTAGGGGGCGTTCGATGAGTCATTGGAAGTGCAGGCGATTTTTATATCCTTAGGCATGTATACTTCTCTCGCATACAACGCCTTATAGATTCCGATAGCCATATATTCGTTGGCACACACTATAGCCTCAGGATATCCGTTTCCGCTCTTTTCAAGCTGATTAACGAAATTCTCGGCCTCGTTATACCAATAATCACCATAATATACTCTGTCTTCACTTACCTTAAAGCCATATTTAGCCATAGTGTTTCTATAGCTCTGGAGTGAATTTTCAGCATGCGGATGTCCCTTATGGCCGGTCATATATGCGATGTCCTTGAGTCTGTGAACCTTAACCAGATGATCAACAACATCAACCACCGCATGAGAATCATCATTGAAAAGACAAGGAAGTCCTTCAACTATGCCATCTACTACTACTACAGGAATTCCGCGAGCTGCTACTTCCTTTATGCGTTCGTTAAGTCTTTTGGTAATTTCTCCACCATAAAATGAACCTGCAGCATAAACCACTCCTGCAAACTTATCAAACTGAATGAGCTTAAAAATTTCTTCCTCACCCCAAAGATATTCATCCATACCTTCA
Source organism: Lachnospiraceae bacterium (assembly GCA_024403475.1). Classification (GTDB taxonomy): domain Bacteria; phylum Bacillota; class Clostridia; order Lachnospirales; family Lachnospiraceae; genus AC2028. The sequence continues at coordinate 16,535 of JAKSRU010000013.1, forward strand.
AGTATAGAGGTTGCAAATACCGCCACATTCATTCCTTTTTCAAAGGCAGAATCACATATACCCTTAATCAAGCCTTCTTGATATTTTCTTTCGGGCTTCGATATTATTACTGCGATACACTTACGCTCTTTACTTTCCATCTGCATTATCCCCAACAGGCATTCTTACAGGCAAAATATCTCTTGCCACCAACCGCTAATATAATTACATTGTATCAAATGTAAATTTATATTGATATACATCAAATTTCACAAATATAGCAGTATTATCTATCTCCAATCCACATCAATAGCTGAATTTGCCTTTTCTTTTAGAGATGCCAGTCGTCGAATAGCTTCCTTCAAGGTCTCATCCTGCTTGGCAAAATGAAGTCGAATATAATTGTTGATATCTTCCTTGAAAAAACTTGAGCCCGGAACTGCCGCAACACCAACATTTTTAATCATCCACTCGCAGAATTTATTGTCATCCTTAACACCGAACTCGCTGACATCTATCAACACATAATATGCGCCCTGCGGTTCCGAATAGCTTAATCCCAATTCCTTGAGACCACCTATGAAAATCTCTTTCATATGAGCATAATGCTCTGCCACCTCTTCATAATACGAATCGTCGAATTCGAGTCCTGTTACTGCAGCCTCCATAAGCGGAGCCGCAGCACCTACCGTCAGAAAATCGTGAACCTTTTTTATGCGCTCGGTAATCTCCGGATTGGCAATCACATATCCGAGTCTCCACCCGGTGATAGAATATGTCTTAGAGAGTGAGTTACAAACAATAGTGCGTTCTCTCATACCGGGAAGTGCCTGCAAATATGTGTGCTTATTGGGTGAGTATACTATATGCTCATAAACCTCGTCCGTTACCACATATGCATCATACTTCATAGCCAGCTTCGCAATTTCTTCAAGCTCCTTGCGGGTGAACACTTTGCCACAGGGATTTGAAGGATTGCACAGAATGAGTGCCTTGGCTCCTTGTCTGAAGGCATCCTCGAGCACTTCACTGTCGTATTTAAATTCCGGAGGCACAAGCGGTATATAAATCGGCTCTGCCCCCGAAAGAATTGCATCTGCTCCGTAATTTTCATAAAAAGGTGAAAATACCGCAACCTTATCCCCGGGATTAGTTATACTCATCATAGTAGCCATCATGGCCTCAGTGCTTCCGCAGGTTACCACAATTTCCTCATCGGGATTGATCTTCAGTCCCGAAAAATGCTCATATTTTTTTGCTACTGCGTCTCTGAAATTCTTGGCGCCAAAAGTAACCGCATACTGGTGCGGTCCCTCTGAAGCCACCTCTGACAATCTCTGCGTAATCGCCTTCGGAGGCTCAAAATCGGGGAATCCTTGCGATAAATTTATCGCGTTGTATTCATCGGAAATTCTGGTCATTCTACGAATTACAGAATCTGTAAATTGCTCAGTCCTACTGCTTAGGGGTCTCATTTTTTCTCCTTGCTCCATCCTTTAGACAACCAACCACTTATATGTTATCTCTCCTAATTCTCTCTCGACTTATCATAATAAGCCTTATATCTATAAATGCTACGCTCACTGATATTGTTCCGTTTTGCAATTTCGACCACAGTCATACCACCCTCGTAGCAAGTCACAAAATCATTATAGATAGCCATCCATTTAGCATTATGCTTTTGACGACCACTGGCCTTACGTTTTCTATAATACTCCAGTTCCTCTTTTAATTTTTCATTCTCCCGTTCCAGTTCGGAAATACGTTCTAATGCCTCTCCCAAGCTAATAGAGTTATTCATTGATATGCCTCCCACTTGTCGATATTATTCTGATCTATTATAATGCAAATTTCTTCCATTTGTAGTATCTTCCTCAGGAAATCACATCTTAGTTACCTACTTAATCATTTTTTCTTCAAAAAAAGAAAATTCTTTACGTTCCTCTCTCAAATGTATTGCAATTACTCTCAAGATGAATTAATATAACTACCAAGAAATGGGTTTTTTGTCCGGTAGGCTTTTTCTAGCTGAGGGAGTTGCTCGTTTCTTTTTTTATGTCTATGATATCGTATAAATATAGTTTTCCATCCGTAGCATGTCTAATAAGTATGGATGCGTGAAACAGATTATATCTTTCTATTTCACCGTCCTCTCCATATACCGGCAATGCAAATCGAGAATTATATCTGTACCAGCCATATTTAGCATCTCTCAAATGTTTATTAGCTTTATTGGCCCTAAAATATTTTCCGGTAGCTATGCTTAATAATTCAGGTATACCCTGAGAAGCATTTGCCTTTGCCTTAGCCTGCGCACCACGAAGACTTTCTGTGTATTCTGATCCTGTATACTCATCGGGCAAATCCGCTCCTATATATATAACATCATTTGTCTCAGCTATCGTATAAACATCACCAACATATTCCTCAAGGTAATTTTTTACATCATTCCAATTTACAGACCGTTTCCCTTTGAATTTAATGTCATTGATAAAAACAATGTTCCTCCCATCTGCATCTTTCATTACTGATATATTACTATTCTTGTTAACCATAATCTCTATTCTTTCTATGTCATTGTCATTTTGTCATCATTATATGTCTGCATAATAATTATGTCAATTTGATTTTGTCATATCCATATCAAAAAAAGTGCAGTCAAACGACTGCACTTTAAATAAGTAATTCCTTATCTTTACATAATCTTCAACTTCTAAATTTATTTCACCCTAAATACCGGACTTCACCATATTTACTTGCTCATCAGCACAACGGTCTCACAATGTGCTGTAAACGGGAACATATCCACGGGCTGGATTTTTCTCACCCTATATCCCTTAGTGGCAAAGTACTTCAAGTCTCTTGCCTGCGTCTCGGGATTACACGATACATATACGACCTTCTCGGGATTAAGAACATTTACCGCCTCAATGAACACCTCTGTACTTCCGCTTCTTGGCGGATCCATAATCACAATATCTGCCTTCTCACCGCGTTCTGCCATCTTGGTCATAAACGCGCCTGCATCACCCTGATAGAATTCTGCATTGGTGACCTTGTTTTCCCTGGTGTTGATTCTGGCATCCTTGACCGCATCATTGTTGAGCTCAACACCTATCACCTTCCCGGCCTTAGCTGATGCTGCAAGACCGATTGTTCCAATGCCGCAATATGCATCTATCACAGTCTCTTTGCCGGTAAGTCCGGCATACTCTATCGCCTTACCGTAAAGCTTCTCCGTCTGAACCGGATTAATCTGATAGAACGAACTCGGTGAAATCTTGAAGGTCATACCACACAGGGTGTCCTTGATAAATCCGGGACCGTAGAGCGTAATATTTCTCTCGCCGAGCACCATACTGGTGTCCTTGTCGTTGATATTCAATACTACTGTAGTTATCTCCGGATGCTGCCTTCTGAGCTCCTTCACAAAATTATTCTTTGAGGGGAAAATAGGTGAAGCGCACACAAGCACTACCATTATTTCTCCTGTTGAAAAGCCCTTTCTTACCAGAACATGACGCAAAAGACCGCTTCCGTTGTCCTCGTTGTATATAAATATCTTGAAGGATTTTGTAAGTCCGGCTATGGTTGCAATTATCTCCTGACTCTTCTTGTCTTCGAGCATACACTCGCTTACAGACACAACATTATGACTACGCTCCTCATAAAAACCGTTGAGGATATTGCCGCGCCTGTCTTTAGCTATTACATGATGAACCTTATTTCTGTAAAATCGGGGATCCTTCATACCGATTATCGGCTCAACCTTGCAAAATCCTCCGAGCAATTCCTCGACAGATTTTTGCTTCATCTTAAGCTGATCTGCATACTGAATTCCCTGATACTGACAACTTCCGCAGCTTTTCACTATCGGACAGCTTCCCTTTGCAGGCTTCTTCGCAGGCTTATTGTTGGTTTTATTTTCAAGTGATTTACCAAACTCCTTGGCCGGTTTATTTTCAAACTTCTTGCCGGGCTTATCGTTTTCCCTTGCCTGACCTTGAGTTCTTTCCTTGTACTCGGGTCTCTTTGCCCCTTGAGCCGCCTTGGAATTCCTGTCCTTTTTGCTTTCCGCCTTGGAATTCTTGTCTCTGCTTTCCGGTCTTGAACTCTTGTCCCTTTTCTCTGCCGGCCTTGAAGCCTTGGTCTTTTCCTCTGCCTCCGGCAATTGGCCCTTTGACATTCTTTCTATTATTCTCTCTTGAAGAGTTTGCTTGCGATTTGCCATTTACTTTTTTCTCCGATTTATTACTGCCCGCTGCACCTGCATTACTTCCGTACTTACCTCCGTTTCCGGCAGGCTTTCCCGCTGAATTCTTTCCACCCATTTTTCTGGGAGGAATCAGACATCCCGGGCCGAAACCTATCAGGTCCTCTCGACCTTCTTTTATTAATGCTTCCTTGACCAGGTCGTAATTTTCAGGTCGCCTGTATTGAATCAATGCTCGCTGCATAGCCTTTTCATGCGGATTGACGGTTACATTTACAGGCTTCATGTTGCGGGGATCTACTCCGCAATAATACATACATGTAGATATAGTCGACGGTGTCGGATAAAAATCCTGAACCTGCTCCGGCATGTATCCCATATCACGAATGCTCTCTGCCAAGGCGATGGCATCCTTCAAATCCGATCCGGGATGAGACGATATCAGATATGGCACCACATACTGCTTAAGGCCTAATCTGTCGTTTACTTTCTTAAATTTATCCACGAACTTCTCATATACCTGAGCTCTAGGTTTGCCCATCAAATCCAGCACATGGTCGGTTACATGCTCCGGCGCCACTCTGAGCTGTCCGCTTACATGATACTTGCACAGCTCCTCAAGGAAGGTATCATCCTTATCAGCCAGCATGTAATCAAATCTGATTCCCGAGCGGACAAATACTTTTTTCACTCCGGGAAGCTTACGCAGCTTTCTGAGTAGAGCCACATAGTCTGAATGATCTACCTTCATATTTTTACAAACATCCGGATACAGACACTGCTTATTAGTGCAAGCTCCGTATTTTAGCTGTTTGTCGCAGGCAGGTCTTCTGAAATTGGCAGTAGGACCACCCACATCGTGAATATATCCCTTAAATTCGGGATCCTTGGTCATTGCTTCCGCCTCACGAATCAATGACTCGTGACTTCTTACCTGAAGCACTCTTCCCTGATGGAAGGTCAGTGCACAGAAGCTGCATCCTCCGAAACATCCGCGGTTGCTGGTGAGAGAAAACTTAATCTCTGAAATTGCCGGAACGCCTCCTGCCGCTTCATAGCTTGGATGATATGTATTCATATAAGGCAGCTCGTACACGTCATCAAATTCCTGCGTAGTAAGAGGTCTCGACGGAGGATTTTGAACCACATATCTCTTTTCTCCATACTTTTCAACCAAAGGACAAGCAGAATAAAAATCTGTGTTCTGATACTGTACGAAAAAGCTTCTTGCATATGCCTTGCGGTCGGAATTAATCTCATCAAAATCAGGAAGCTCAATTCCTTTTTTACCGCTTTCACCTGCCAAAATGCCACTTACATCCTTGGACTTATAAACAGTTCCGGGCACAAAGGTAATATCATGAACTGCAATTCCGCTATCCAATGCGTCCGCAATTGCAACACAGGCAAGCTCGCCCATACCGTACATCAACAAATCCGCGCCCGAATCCATCAGTATTGAGCGTTTCATTTTATTAGACCAATAATCATAGTGGCCGAGTCGTCTAAGACTTGCCTCTATTCCTCCTATCATAATCGGAGTGTTTTTATATTTTCTCTTGATGAGGTTGCAGTAAACAATAGTCGCATAATCAGGACGCTTACCAATCACTCCACCGGGTGTGTATGCATCTGTGCTTCTGCGTTTTTTGCTTACCGTATAATGATTGACCATAGAGTCCATATTTCCGGCACACACTAAAAATCCCAGGCGAGGTTCTCCAAAGGTCGTAATGCTTTCATCATCAGTCCAGTCGGGCTGCGAAATGATAGCAACCTTATAGCCGTGCGACTCCAACACTCTGCTGATTATTGCAGGTCCAAAGGATGAGTGATCCACATAGGCATCACCTATTACAAAAACGAAGTCAGGCTGAGTCCAACCGCGCTTCATCATATCTTCTTTTGTGATTGGAAGAAAATCCTTCATACATTCCTCACATTGCTTGATAAATAAAAAAGTCTTACATTTTATTGTATCACAATTCAGTGCTATTTATCAGTATAACAATGGCGGGAAAGTCAATTACAATGACTCTCCCGCCTGCTATTTTCACATATTGATACTTATGTTGTTTTAATAAAATTAATTGTTTGCTTTGTCGTATGCAATCTGCTTGAAGAGATTGTAAAGACCACTCTTGATTGCATTGTTGTCATGATCTGCACCATTAATCTCGTACCAGATATGATCGGAACCATTGGTATCAAGAAGCTCATGATATGACTTGGGATAGGTTCCTACTACCGAATCATTGGTTCCGCAACAGATAATGAACACATTGGGTTCTATCGCATCCTCGGCAAACTTCATCTCAGGCTCAGTCATCTGTCCGGGATGAGTCATAAATCCGTCTGTTGTAGGCACTATTCCGGGTGCTGCTGATATCGCGCATACATATCCGAAAAGCTCAGGTCTCTGAAGAGTGATAAAGATGGTCTCGCGTCCACCCATTGAAAAACCTGCAAGATAGGTGTTCTCTCTTCCGGTAAGAACTGAATATTTGCTCTCGATATAGGGCATAAGATCATTTACCAAATCATTGATAAAGTTATCATAAGGGAGACATGCTTCTGCATTAAATGCCGGCTGCTGACTGGCATCAGTTGCCGCATACATATTAGGGCATACAATGATGGTCTCCTCAATAAGTCCGTCTGCAGCCATATTTGCTACGATTTCCCTTATTTTATTGTTTGAGTCACTTGAAAATGAATACTCATTTCCAAAAATACCGTGTAAGAGATAGAGTACCGGATACTGCTTGTCTTCACTGTAGTCGCCGGGAAGAATAATGCTGTAGCCTCTCTCCATTCCGCAGGTCTCAGAATAATAGGTTCCGTGGGTATAATCACTGTAATCAACTCCCGCACGGCGTGTGGTCACTGAAGTGGGACAGGTTTCCTCAATCTCATTATTGAGAACTATTGCTTCATTAGCCGAAGTTTCCTGACTTTCCTCTGCATTTACACCTTCTGAGTCGTCTGTTGCAATTCCACTTGCAAACATACTCATATCCTCTTCGCTCATTCCGGTCTCGGTCGTCTCATTAACAGTATTATTTTCCACGGTTTCATCCCCCTGTGTATTATTTCCGCAAGCACATAAAAGTGCTGTCATCATCGCAATCGAAATTGCTATGAACTTATTTCTCATTACTAACCTCCATGTGACATACTCGCCACAATGGTAATTAAATCACACACAGACAGATGTTACTAATCAAATAATGCTATATTATGCTGCCTACTGCTCTTCGGAAATTCTCTTAAACTCTTCATTAATCTCACTCTGAAGCTTTGTAAAAAGCTCGGAATATCTGAGGCAACCGCTTCCCTCAAAGCATACGGTTTTTGCATACATACTCATGGGAATCTCACGTCCTTCCCATACAATGCACTCGCCGTTATGACTGAGAATTTCCTTGCATACAGCTTCTGCATAAGCAGCATCTGTAGAATTGGTGAGAATTACAAACTCATCTCCGCCGATACGGAACAGAATATCCTCTTCGCCGGCTGCATTTTCCATACGCTTCATAGCCGTAATAATTGCAAGATCGCCTGCCTTAACCGAAATATCATTGATAGGAACCAGGCTACGAATATCTCCTACTACAAAATAGCAGCCTCTTCTTTCTCTGAAACAATCATATAATTCACTGATATCAACCTTCTTCTTTCCGCTCATGTTAATGTCCTCCATCAGTTCCCGATCTATCTTATAGCCGGGAAACAATTCATAGTCTGCAGGATTTTTTCTAAATTCCGAAGGTGATGTCTGCCAAACACTTTCAAATGCTCTGGTAAAAGCCTCATTACTTCCGTATCCGTACTGAACTCCTATGTCCAGCAGTGATTTTTCCGGGTAACGAGCAATTTCTCGAGCTGCCATACTCATTCTTCTTCGGATGATATAATCCCTGATACTTACGTTGTTAACATACTTGAAAAGCTTTTCAATAGTGGACTTCGAGCAATACAGATGATTAGCTATGTCATCTGTCTTCATGTTTTCTGTAAGATTATTTTCTATATAATCCATAGCCTCAATCAACAACTGAAGATTATCCATACTCTGCGTCCTTTCCATTTCGATATCGTAAGCTTATTATACAAGACCTATATCCGCTTCTCTTGATAAAATGAGTAAACTCTCTACTTAGATAATATTTCTTTTACTTTAGAATATTCTTTATTTCTTCAAGATATCCCTTGTTCAATTAAAACTTATCAATAAATGAAACTTACCTATTGGAGAAAAAAGGCCCGGATATAAATCCGAGCCTCCGCTTTTTCATTATAGAATTATATTTTCTGTCCTTCAATAGCTACAGCAGCTTTTCAATCTTGGCAATCTGTGCCTTGAGTTGCTCAAGCTCTTTTCTAAGTACTTCCTTTTCTGAATCTTTATCAGATTCTTTACCGGATGTCTCATCACTTGCAGCGCTATCATTTATATTAATCTCATTCATGCCGGACTCTGACTTATCAGCTGCACCCTTTACGGCCTTAGCTGTAGCACGCTCTTCTCTTTCCTTAGCAAGCTGCTCCTGCACTTCGCTGATAGAATTAACTACAATACCGACAACAACATTCATTACTACAAATGAACTGATAAGGACGAATGGAACAAAGTAAACCCATGCCCAACCGAATGCCTCCATTACCGGTCTTGAAATTCCCATAGACCAGCTCTCAAGTGTCATTACCTGGAACAGAGTATAGATACTTTTTCCGAGAGTTCCGAACCAATCCGGAAAAGCTTCACCGAACAATGTGGTTCCGATAAGTCCGAAAATATAATAAATAAGGAGTAACAATACCGCTGTCCAACTGATACCGGGAATCGATTTACCGATTGCTCCGATAATCATTCTGAGCTTATCCAGTCTCGAAACCAATCGCATTGCCTTAAGTCCCTTAAGCGCCTTGAGGGTTCTGAACACTCTGAATATACGGAATACTCTGAGCACCTTAAGGAAGGCCAGACCTGATATTACTGAACATATAATTACAATTACATCAAACCAGTTCCAGGCATCGACGAAAAACTTTCCGCCATAAGCAATCAGTTTTAATATTATCTCTACTATAAAGATTGCGAGACAGACATAATCAAGTATTTCCAATACATTACCGGCATTAGCCACTATTGTCTTGGAGGTCTGCAACCCCATAATAATTGAGTTGATAACAATTACTATCAGAATAACGTTCTGAAAAATTGTACTATCAACAAAAGCTTTTAATTTCTTCATGACTATTCTCTCGTTTCCATTCTTTTTCTATATGTTGCATTGCCGAATTAATCCGCGGCGTACATTCCGACAAACCTTAGAAAGGAAGAGGAATTGTGCACATATAAATGGTAGCAACGAGGAAGCCTACTGCTGAAATAGCAATAATTACTACTCTGTTGGGAATCTTCTTAAATATACCTACAATACCAAGAAGGAAAAGAACTACTGCGTAGATAACAGTTACAAGATTAAGCTTATCGCCCCATTTGTTGCTCTGCTGACCTGATTCCAAAGCCTCATCAGACATTGCGAGATACTCCTGCGCCTCTACATAGTAGCTGTCTACAAAGCCTTCCATCTCAAAAGGAGATACTACATATCCTGTAGCTTCTTCCTCTTCCATAGCCCAATCGATTGCAGCTGCAAGCTCGTCTGAGCAATTGTTCTGAAGAAGAACATCCATCATGTATTCATACTTTTCTACTGCAGCATCGTCTCCATCCTCTACAGCAAAATCACGGTTAATAACCATCTCATAGTAGTTGTTCCAGAAAATCATATCCTGCATGAGATTCTGTGAAGCTTCATTCCATGATGAATTTCCAAGTGCTGAATAATTGTTACTCTCTGCATAGCTGGTAGCCTGATTTCCACCGTGAAGTGATGCAATCCAGGTTGCCCAAGCAGTAAATACTGCAGTGATACCGAGCATAACAGCTACGATAACTTCAATCTTTGCCTCAGTAAAAAAGGGCTTTTTCTCGGCAGTCTGTGCCTGTGACTCATTCTTAATTTCTTCGCTCATTATTATTCCTCTCTCTCTGTAATGAAGAAAACTGTGATACCTATCACACCTTTACATTTCTTGATTTATTCTATCTCAAAATAAAGGCTTTCTCTATGCAGGCAAGAGGCTTTTCATACCAAAAACACGCCACTAATCAACATACTGCTCTCTGAGAGTGGGAATCCAGCATTTATTTTCCTGATTGAGCTTCCACAAGCATTCCGCAAAATCAAAAGGATTAGCAGTATTTCCTGCTACCATATCAAAATGAGTCGGAATTGCCAAATCAACTCTGAGCTTATCAGATAACTGTGCAGCCTCCTCAGCAGAAAGGTTACCTATTATGCCCTTAGCTTCACGCTCTTCATCTCTGCCATTAATAGGAGGGAACAAAACATCAATATGTCCTACACTTCTGAGATCCTTTTCAAGCTGCTCGGTCAAATATGTGTCGCCTAAATGAACCAGCTTCTTATCATCTAACTCGAAACAATATACCAAATTATGATCCTTGCCGTTTTCATCTACCTGATGAACAGGATGTGCTGCAGAAAAACCGGTTACCTTAAGTTTTCCGATATCAAGCGTCAATGACTCTCCTGCAGAAATACCCGTAACACGATCAGCAGGAATTCCCCATCCGACTACTTCCTCTACACAACCTGCAGGAACAATAAACTTGGTTGTATCATCAATTTTTGCAACCTCGGTAAGAGTCTCTTTAGCCATATGATCAATATGGTCATGTGTGCAGAAAATATAATCTGCCTCGAGCTCGTCATATGAAAGAACCGGAGGATAATTTCTAATGCTTTTGCCATTCTCATCCACTAAATCATTCAATACGGGATCCACTGCAAAAGCCACTTTATCATTAAAAATCACAAATCCGCACTGACCAATATAATTAATTGCTACCATTTTCTACTCTCTTTCCTTTATAATATCTCTTCCATAGTATACTGCTGAATATTCATTCCCATATGACTATAGAAGCCTACTGCCTTAGGATTGCACTCCCATGCATGAAGCGTCAGATTGTAATATCCGTTTTCCTTGGCAAACTGCTTGGCATACTCGTACATTTCCTTGCCTACATTCTTGCCTCTGGCATTTTCATCAATGCACAAATCATCAATAAATAAGGTCTTGTACGCATAAGAATTAGTGCTCTCCGGGCGATCAAATGTCTGACAGAAGCAATGGCCTATTACCTTACCGTTTTCATCCTCATAAACAAAAATAGGATCTTCAACTTTACCGATGAGCTCCACCAACTGTTCTTCCGTATATTTTTGTCCCTTTTCCTTAAAAATATCCGGTCTTCCTACATGGTGAACCAGTAATACCTGTCCCAATAAATCATTTATGGCCGGAATATCTTTAACCTCTGCTCTTCTAATCATAACTTCCCTTATGCTCCTCTTGTGCTTAATTAACTGTCAAAAGCACCTACTTATTTTACCACAGAAACTCAAGCACATAGCTTTACAGCATCTCATCCACATGCTTGACCGCCTGCTCAAAACGACTGACATAATCACCTGTAATCACATGAAACTTAAATCCGAATTTATTATAAAAATCCTTAATCATATTGCTGTACTTAACTCTGTCTGCCGCTATGACCTCACTTCGGTCACCATCCTGAATCCATTCTACATCCGGCTCGAGAAACAAAATTAAATCATAGCTGTTAAGCGCTGCTATAGCTTCGGCAAGCACTGCGTTTTTACCGATATTCTCATCTTCCAAAAATCCCATGTAAAATCGGGTTATCAGACAATCTGTATCCTCGAAAAACACCTTGTTGCTCTGCTCAACCAGACGCATCTCCTTAGCCTTATGCTCAAGCAGAATTCTGGTAAAATCCTCTGACAACATATAGATATCTGTTCCTGAAAGCTCGGACAACTCACGACCAACTTCCTCAAGATACACAGTGTTATAGTAATTGGCCAGATTGATAGTCAGTGTCGATTTTCCTGCACTCTCTCCACCAATCAGAAGTACCTTTTTTACAAAATGGCTTCGTACCACCTGTGGCATCCAGTCCCAATGCTCATACACATTTTCGCGAATCTGAGTAGAATTGTACTTACTGCGAGGAAATACATAAAATTCACTGTCGGGATAGCATACATTCCAGAAGCTGTCAGCACCATAGTCTGAACCGCAAAATACCACATCGATAGGCTTACCGATTTGCTGCTTTACATAGTCACAATCCGCATCCCATTTTTCTTCGGTATAATCTTCCTTTTTACTGTCATTATCCTTAAGCGGAATCAGCTTCACATTACCAATGTGCTTGGTAAGCTGATAAATCCAGCGAATTTTCACCTTGAGATCTACATCTTTTCCATCGTCTCTGTAGGAAATTACGATATAGAGCTCCTCACACATTCCCGCAGCTTTTATTATGCATTCAAGGTGCCCTAAGTGCAGCGGATTGAAGGATCCGCCGTACATTCCAACCTTGTATTTCTTGCCGTTTATCATAAATCAAATCTCTTCCGAAAATTATTATTCTTCTGCTGCAGCGGTTATCTTGTCAGAGCGAGATTCCTTCATCCACTTAATGAACATAATAATCGCATTGCCCAGATATACCGACCACATTAGCAGCATCGCGATGCTTCCCTCACCGTTGGCATAGGCTACTACCCACATAATTACCGACACTACATCGACAATTATCCAAATAATCCACTGCTCGGCAAAGCGACGTATCATAAGAATCTGTGCCACTACCGAAAACACAGTACTCATGCTGTCTACAAGAGGAAGATTTCCTCCGAGCAGTTTAAGAATAAAGCTGTATGCAAACACTGCACCCACGCTTACAACTCCCCAGATAAGATCCTGCCACCATTTCATTCTCTTTTTAGCGACAGTATTCTCACCCTTGTTTACATTCTTTTCCCAAAGCACCCAACCGATTATGTTGGTCGGAAAATAGTAAAGACCGTTAAGCATCACATCGCCGTAGTATTTTGCCTTAAAGGCTATAAATACATACAGCACAACATTTA
>JAKSRU010000130.1 GCA_024403475.1 Lachnospiraceae bacterium
TTATATTTCATCATCTCTTCCGAAGTAAGCTCCGCACCCGGGAACTGCCTGCCGGCTTCCTCAATAAGTTCCTCATAATTCTTGTACTTAGTGGCATAAATCTTGTTACCGCTTCTAAGCAAGAATGTATGTGTTGAGGTAATGTATCCGAAAGCCTTATCCGAACAAGCAACAGGCTTGTAGGTAGTGCCATCCAAAAGGGTTACCCCGTTATCAGCTGTCACAATATAATAATCCAATTCCAAATCATAACCGAGTGACCTGATATTCGTAACCTCGACAGAAATCTGAGAGTAGATTGTTCCGTCATCAGCATAGATAACATTGATGTACTCGTCGTTGCAGTGTACCAACACAGCTTCGGTATATGCCAGGAACGAAAGGTAGCAGTCATTTACACTGTAGACCTCGAGTTCAGCGGTAACTGACCGTGTTTCCAAATCCACCGTTCTTACAAATGCATCCTTGCAGCAGACGGCTATATATCTGCTATTGTCGCATACAACTATGTTTGCCTTATCAGTATTAGCAAAATACAAATTCAAGTCAGGATACTCAGTTATTGTTCCTGTAGCAATATCTACCGTACAGAAAGTATCTTCCGCAAAGCCAAGATAGATTGTACTTCCATCCTCGCTGACAGCCGCTCCCGTAACAATACTGTCAGCTTTTGAATCAAAGATTTCTTCCCTTGTTATCAAATCCACAACACTGTAATAATAGCCACTTCTATACAATGCGTAACGTCGGTTTCTTGTATAATAGCAGTTACCAATGGTCGTCAAGGAATTATTGCTTGTACTGAATAACTGACAAGTATATTCGGAATCATATATCGGGTTGTACCAGTGAACCTCATTTATGACATCATCAACCATCACAAAGTAATTATCCTCTGTGAATCCGATATAATTATCATAATCCAAGCAGAACAAATCGTATGATTTATACTTTTCTCCATTCACACCGTAGAAACAATATCCGGGTTCTCCCGCATCACCATATGTAACCATATAATTCTCTTCGGGTGATAGCAATCCGCCATTACCATCCGCTGCTTCAACCACTGTTTCCAGATCGTAAGCTTCATGATAGCTCATAATGGTAATATCTTTTTCATCACGCTCTCTGATTACCAGCTTCCCAGAATTGCACCAAATGTCAGATATGGATTTTCCGGTTATGATTACACTGCTCTCATATATAGCGCCATTTGAAAAATCAACATAATCCACATTTCCATTACTCTGTGCCACTATTCCGAGCGAAGAATCTCCGAACAAAAGAACATTGGTTATATTACCTGACATTCCGCAGGTACTCATTATTTCTCCGGTATCGCGATTAAAAGCCTTCAGCGTGCTACCGATTGCCACAACAGTCTGATTGATTCTTCCTTCACTGCTGTCATATGAGCGATTCTCAATATTGCTCCACAAAGTTCTTGTGTAATTCAGAGTAAATTCATTTTCAGAACCCCACCTGGTATCACCACTCACACAGTCAATTGCGACAACATTAACATGAATCTTTTTCTCTGAATAAAAATCATAACCAAAATCATTGTTGACAACTACTGTAGCAATACCATCAGCGCAAACCTCAGCATTCAGTACATCATATCCGTTCAAAGGAACATAGGTTGCCGAATAATCGTTGTTGGTATCAATAATCGAAATACCGGTATGATCTGCAAAAAAATCATAATGTGAAACCACAATATATCCGCATCTGCTGTTGTATGAAATATGCGAACCGTAGTTGATATCTCCCACATTTTCAACAGTTGCCTTAAGGCTTCCGTCTTCAGTATCGTATATGACTACTTTAGTATTATCCTTGGCAACATACATGCCATTCTCTAAATAAATTTCAGCAGCAAATACAGAAAAACCTGTTCCGACCTCATACATTACATTTCCGTAAAAGTCGAACTTCCTAAAGCCATTTTCATCTGCGATATATATAAATTCCTCATCAACAGCCACTGCCAGCGGTTTGATAACGTTTCCGCGTGAATTCAGTTCTGCATCAATTTTTACGATTCTTTCACCGGTATCTGAATTCCATAAATATACAGCGCCCACTTTATCAGCGGTCACGATATATTGACCGCTTGCGTTTGCGTTCAGATAGTCAACCGCCATATCATGACTGAGCGTTCTGTCAAAACCTATTTCATCACCGCAGGCATATGCATAAAGATAATTGCTGAGGCCATACTCAACCTCGGGCAGATACGGTCTGTCGTTATACTCCGAAGGCAGCGCCTCTATCGATACGAGTACTGCATCCTCACGATTTCCCTGATTAAACAAGCTTTCTGCCGTAGCTGCCAGATAGCTCGACTGATTAATAAGCTGAGCGTCCAGGCTATCCTCGAGCTGATAGTTAAGCATCGTCAATTCATCTGCCAAGGCAGCCTTCTCATCAGCCAACAATGTTTTTTCATCAGCAAGCTGCCTCATACGGTTAGCAACCATAGCATTGTACACAGCAAATCCGGCACCGGCCACAGCAACCGCTCCCAAAATTCCCGCAATCATACCCATTGTTTTCTTAATCTTCTGCTCACGGTGTCTCTGACGCAAATCGTCATAAGAACAACCTAAAATAGGCGCAGCCAATCTCATAAGCTCACTCTTGAGCTTCTCTTTTCTGTCGCGCCTGTTTTCTCCGCGCACATCAGCTGCCAAGGGCTCTATTACATTGCCGTAATCATCAGTCAAAAGCTGACGAGGGAAAGACTGCCAAGGTTCACCCTCTACCAACACAGCCAGGATATTTTCTCTGCCATGCATACTGATAAAGGTATCTATCTCCTTCATAACCCACTCTGATTCCATGGTTCTGGGGGAACAGATTACAACCAGAAACTCAGAATTATAAAGAGCAGTCGCTATACTTTCACTGAGGTCGCTTCCAATCGGCAGCTCCTCCTGATCTCGAAACACTCTTCTGATTCTGCTCTTCTGACTTCTCTTCTGCACAGAAGAAGGCACTTTGAAATTTTCCAACCCGGCATGAACCCTCTTGGCAATTTCCATATCCGGTTCACAATGACGGTAGCTTATAAATGCATCATATTTCATTACTTACGTTCCTCGTATGTTTTATAGAAAATAGTGCCCGCAATAATATATGTATCCGTCAGGTCATCCTCTCTGACCGCCTGATAGTCACCGGGGACCCCGAGATAATATTTTTCTCTGTCCCAGGTAGTAAATACTTTGACTCTGTGATCGAGCTTTTTGGCATATATTCCCACACCGCCGTTAGCTACACAGCTTCTTGCCATCGAAAGAATCTCTATTCTTTCTCCATTGCCCATGTTGAACAACACAGGTGCATAATCTCCGGGATATTCATAAGCATCATCACACAAGGTATAATTGCTTTCAAATTTTGATTTCTTGACCGGATAAATCTCACCGTCAACACCGATTACAATATATGTATCCTCATCAATGCTGACATCAATATCACCCTCTAAAGTACGAATGGTAACTCTCGTTCCGGGTTCAGCCAATTCCTTGGCCACAACATATCCGACAACAACATCCTTTTTGATGTACCTCTTATATTCAGATACATCAAACGGTTCTTCCCCTGCATAAATAATTTCGGTGCTTCTGAAGTACTCCTCCATTTTATCAATCATGAACTGCTTGACTGCTTTTTTCTCGTACTCCAAATTATCCTTGGCAAGGAGATCCTTTTGCAAAAATCCGCCGGCTTTTACTATATGACCACCGCCACCGCCATAGCCCTGTGCTATATATGCGGCAAGCTCACTGGCTTTAACCTCTTTTACACAGCTTCTTACCGAAAGCTTAACTCCGTAATTAAGGATGCTGTATACTACACAGGTTCTGATAGTATCAACCTCCAAAACCATATCGCTGATAATTCCGAGTATATTGGGGTCACAAGGCTCCGCTTCTACAATTGCATAGGTTCCGTTATCATCATAGCTGGCATGCTTAAGAGCATCTCCCGCAATTCGTAATTCTTCTCTTGAAATATTGGAATTCTTAAAAAGAATGATATCCGCGCGATTGTAATTTACACTGTCTCTTAAATCCTTATCCGCAGGATGCTGCAGCTCCGTAAATCCGGTGGTATCTGTCATGAGTCCGTAGAACAGCGCTGTCGCAAGCTTCTCACTCTCATTGGGATTCAGTCCTTCTTCCCTGATAAGTTCAAACATCAAGGTTGCGCATGAACCGTATCTGCTTCTCACTTCAGAAAGCGGAGGAAGCTGATTCATCACCTGGTGATGGTCAATCACTGCATAATTATCTGCCTCAAAGTCAGTAACATTACTCTCACCCTTCTGGCAATCCACATAAATGATAATTTCATGTCTGTCCAGCTCAGTTATATACTCAACCGGAATATTCAGCATATCCCTCATGAGTACCAGATTGCTCTTATGAATAGGGTTTCTACCGCTGTATACAAATCGGGGTTCCTTTCCCATCTTGGTAAGGTACCAATGCATAGCCATACCGCTGGCCAATGCATCCGCATCCGGATTGTCATGGCATTGGATGATAATATCGTTATAGACTAAAAAATTTGATAATTTCAGTGACATAAAAATCTCCGCATCTCATGGGAAAATAATCCATTCCAAACACTTCCCCATAATATAATTATTCACAATAATCCTACCATATTTATGCAAAATATAACACCCATATAAAGCAAAAAAGCGTGGTCTTTATGACCACGCTCTAAGTACATAATCTGTATTTTATTTGCTCCATCCGCTCTCTGTTATATATCCCTCAACTTCATTCTTGGGAATATCCAAGGAAATTGCCAGTTCGCCAAACAAAAAGTCGGATACAATCCTGTAATATTTAATATCGATAGCAGTCTCTTTACGACCGGCTTCAAGTCGCTTTTTCTTGCGATAGTTTATAGTTTTAATCAGACGAACAAATTCCTTTACATCATTGCTGCGTATGCATCCTTTGTACATACCTTCAACAACCTTCTCGCTGGTAATATCCAGACAATCTATATCAGGAATTCCGGCAACAAGCTTTTTAGCTTCCTCCGCACTGAGAATCGGTCTGATAGACTCCTCCGCAAGTGTTACAGGAATGTATACAGTACTCGCCGCATTATATACCGGCTTCAAGATATAATATTGCTCATCCTTATCAACGCCTGATATATCAAGTGTCTTGATCTCCCCTATAACACATACACCCTTGTTGCCGCATGCAACATAATCGCCTATGCTGAACATTCTCACTTTCACCTAATATTTTAGGGCCCCTTTAGCCCGACTGCATTGCAGCCATTGTTTACATAACACAATATATTATATCAAATATTAGCGAAAAATGTTATAACAAGATTTGCCATTATTCGGCGAAATATTATACAAAATGTAGTATTACTGTTCGTTCATCTTGAGCAGCTTAGCAGCCTGGTCTGCTGCGATGCAGGCGCTGAGTATTTCTCCGATATCACCGTTCATAACCTTACCGAGAGTATATACGGTAAGTCCGATACGATGGTCGGTAACACGACCCTGCGGGAAGTTGTAGGTACGAATCTTCTCAGAACGATCACCGGTACCAATCTGGCTTCTGCGAAGCTCTGCCTCAGCATCATGCTTTTCCTGCTGCTGAATATCATAAAGCTTTGACTTAAGCAATGCAAAAGCCTTAGCCTTATTCTGTAGCTGTGACTTTTCGGTCTGTGAGTAAACTACAATTCCTGTAGGGAAATGAGTAAGTCTTACAGCAGAGTCTGTGGTATTGACACACTGACCACCGTTACCGGAAGCTCTCATAACATCAATTCTGATATCCTTCTCATCGATTACAATATCGATATCCTCATCAGCCTCGGGCATTACTGCTACAGTACAGGTAGAGGTATGAATTCTTCCGCCGCTCTCTGTCTCGGGTACACGCTGTACACGATGAACTCCCGACTCATACTTAAGCTGTGAATATGCACCCTGCCCGTTAATTTGGAAGGTAACCTCCTTCATACCGCCGATACCGGTTTCATCTGCAGAAATAAGCTGAGTCTTCCAACCCTTTGACTCTGCAAAATGTACATACATACGATAAATTTCAGCAGCAAAGAGAGCCGCCTCATCTCCACCGGCACCGCCACGAATTTCTACAATTACATTCTTGTCATCGTTGGGGTCCTTGGGAAGAAGCATAATTTTCATTTCTTCCTCAAGCTCTTCCACGCGGTCCTTAGATTCATTGAGAGTCTCCTTGAGCATCTCGCGCATCTCTTCATCGCTTTCAATCTCAAGCATATCAAGTGAATCCTGAATATCCTGCTTGCACTTTTTGTACTCGTTATAAGCATCCACTAAAGGTGCAAGGTTAGCCTGCTCCTTCATAAGCTTTCTGAAACGATTTGTATCGTTCGCTACATCGGGAGAATGAAGCTCCTCCATAAGTTCTTCGTATCTGATTAAAAGATCATCTAATTTATCAAACATTTCATTGTCTCCTTAACATACATAGTAATAAATCTTTAGCCTCAATACTATGCATAGCTACAAATGAAAAGCCTTGATTCCTTTTACTACTCTGTCCATGTCTGAATAATCCTTTATAATTTCGACTTCATTGTATCCTCGATCAAGCATCAGCTGCTTTACGGCCTCCCCCTGATCGTAGCCTATTTCAAATGCAAGAAGCCCACCTGATTTAAGGAAGACATCCGCATTATCAACTATTTTTCTGTAAAAATATAATCCGTCGGCTGTTCCGTCCAAAGCCATTCTGGGCTCATGGTCTCTAACCTCCGGCATCAGTTCCTCAATAACAGCGCTGGCAATATACGGCGGATTTGAAACGATTATATCAAATCTGTCATTATGATCTAATCCTTCGAATAAATCACTGTTGATAAAGCAATACTCTTTATCAGGGATAAGTGTCTGTGCATTTTCCTTGGCAATCTCCAAAGCATCCGCTGACAAATCCACGCCAACACCGCTGCATTCGTTTGAATAGTTCAAGAGACTGATTAATATACATCCCGAACCGGTACACATATCAAGAATATGGCTCCCGGAATGTATATCCTTTAGTATCTCCTCGACCAGAATTTCTGTATCTGCTCTGGGTACCAGCACTGCAGGACTCACCTTAAAATCCAGGCCCATAAAGGACGCAGTTCCCAGAATATACTGAAGCGGTTCTCTGGTGCATCTTCTCTCAACAGCGCTATTATAGCAATCGATATTTTGCTCTATTTCTTTATCCGCGTGAACCAGGAGATCATTACGCGTAACACCGAGTATATGCTCCATCATCATTCTGGCATCATTTTCGGGTTCCGGTATATCTGCCGCTTTGAAGCTTGCTACTGTGTTTTTATAAATATCAGATATTATCACTTT
>JAKSRU010000131.1 GCA_024403475.1 Lachnospiraceae bacterium
ATTCCATTTACTTTTTAACAGCAAATGTCATCTTGTCCTCGGGAAGGATAAGACCGACCTGGTCATCCATATTCCAGAGGTACTCGTCATCAACAATCAAATCGTGTCCGTGAATCGTACGAACAACATAACTGTAATGATCTCCCTTATAGATAAGGTTAACTATACGTCCGCTTGTAAGACCAGCCTCCTCGTCATCACTGAGTTCGATATCGCCGGGCTGAATTGATACCAAAATCTTGGTCTTCTCTATATCGATAGGCTCATTTTGTGAATCATAGAGGACACCGTCCTTAACCTTTGAGCCGGGAATAACCTTGGTCAAATCGCAGTGAATAGTATGATCTGAATACAAAAGATTCAAATCATCCGAAATCTCTGCCTCAAATCTGGTGGTATGGTCTTCAGCAATCATAATATGTATTCCGTCGGGCTCTAAGGTCATTCCAATGGTGTCACCCACTGTCGCAGACTTAGTAGACTGAATAAGCATCTCATTTTTGCCGGACTCAACCGTAATCTCATAATGAATGCCCTTAAAGATTACCGAGGTAACCTTTCCGTCGATGATACCTTCACCCTTCTTGGTCATGATTACATCCTCGGGACGAACTACAACGTCAACGAGAGTTCCCTCTGCAACATCATCCATGCACTCAAACTCTCCGCCGGCAAAACGAACCTTCTTGGTTCCGGTCATAATTCCCTTGAAGATATTACTCTCACCGATGAAGTCTGCTACGAAAGCATTCTTGGGCTCGTTATAAATATCCTCGGGAGTTCCTATTTGCTGAGTCTTTCCGTTGCTCATAACCACAATCTTATCTGACATAGTAAGTGCCTCTTCCTGATCGTGGGTTACATATATGAAGGTAATGCCGAGCTTGTCATGCATATTCTTAAGCTCAATCTGCATTTCCTTTCTCATCTTTAAATCGAGTGCTCCGAGAGGCTCATCAAGAAGCAAAATCTTGGGCTCGTTAACCAGAGCTCTTGCTATGGCAATACGCTGCTGCTGACCACCTGAAAGAGTGGATACCTTACGATTCTCAAAGCCCTCAAGGTCTACCATCTCAAGGACATGGCTTACCTTTTTCTTAATCTCGTCGGCAGGAAGCTTTTTAAGCTTGAGTCCGAATGCAATATTCTCATATATATTCATATGAGGGAAAAGCGCATAACGCTGAAATACCGTATTAATCGGTCGCTTATTAGGAGGCAGCTGCGCGATATTTTTACCGTCGAGCAGAATCTCTCCGCTTGTAGGAAGTTCAAATCCTGCAATCATTCTGAGCGTAGTAGTCTTTCCGCAACCCGAGGGTCCAAGGAAGGTCACAAATTCACCGCGTTTGACCTTAAGATTAAAATCCTCAACAGCCGTAAAGCCATTGTCATCATAAGTCTTAGTAATGGATTTTAATTCGATAATGTAATCTTCTGCCATAGTCTTCCTCACCTGTACATCCTTTTATATTTGACGCATGCACGCCAACAGATGCCATCCTTAATTACGTACTAAAAAAGCCCTTCAAAAAATGTCGTTGCTCAAACTCAACCGATAGTCATTTACTAAACAATGAGCTTCTTTAGTTCCGAAACTCAAGGAAGGTAATGACCCGTTAAATTTGGACAACGACACTCTTCGCTCGGGCATTTTATTCATTGTAGCATTATTGAAAAAAATTTAAAGTATAAAAAACGCATTTTTATTAATTTAATGCATAAAATATTCTTATAAAAATCAAAAGAACATCGCTTGCGAGATTCTCCGCCAACAAAAAAAGGCTTGCCAAACGGCAAGCCTCTTAATATTAAGCCCAAGGATCTGCAGCTACAGGAATACGAATGTCTGAAAGACACTGTACCTCATTGATAAACCACTGACCGGTTGAAGGCTTCTTGCGAAGCTTGATAGGTCTGGGTGAATCTGCTCCTGCACTCTTTACATACATGGTAGCCCAGTTCTCTTCATTAAATGAATAAGGATTAGCCTCTACGGTAATCTGATAAGGCTGGGTAGGTGTATAATTATTCTCTACAGTAGCTCCTGCAAAGAATGAAAATGTCTTGTAATATTTTCCTGCCAGACGCTCCTTGATGAAGCCCTGCTCGTAGTTGCTCATAGGTTCGGGTCCCTTGAGGAAATTCATCATCTCAACTGTTGCAGCCGGATCCTTCTCATAATTGCAAAGAACTGCAAGTGCCAATGCTGCAGTCTTAAACGGTGTGTCAAGACTTGCCTCGGGTAATGCCTGAAGTTCAGCTATATTGGTAGGAAGTGAATTGAAGGTGATTGTTGCCTTCTGATTTCCGCCTGTCATGTTGCCAAAACTATCCATTGTAATTCTCCTTTCGATATCCGCTACGGATATTCCCCTATATAAGTTTTATTTTGATATATCTAAATATGTCATTTAAAAATATCATCAACTACCATTTTACTATATTAATCGCCAAAATCCAATTGCACATATGTTCCAAATATGTTCTTATTATTTTAGATGAACTATTCCTATGAGGAGGAAAAATCATGAAAAAGAAATTTTCAGCAATTCTGCTCTCTGCAGTTTCGGTTATAAGTCTGTCCCTTACAGGCTGCGGCGGACCGTCTGATGTCATTGCTCAGATTAACGCAGAAACCGATACCACCAACCCTCTGATAAAAACAGAATCTGATGTTATTCCCATAAATACTACAGGTACTACTTCAGGCATTGAAAATCCCATAGCCTATATGTCTCCTGCGGACTTTCCCTCTGTAGAAGGATATTTACTCACACCCTCCGACACCAATACAGACAGTATTGTTATCGTCGACACACAGGGCGAAATCTGCTACTACGGAACCTTAAGTGACATCATACAGGAATGCTACTATTCCATAGACTATCCCGAGACACTCCGCGCAGTTTGCTACGACAGAGGTGCTCTCATTATAACCCACCATCCGGACAACATAGCACAATATACCGAATATGTATTTGCAGCGCTTTACCCTGCCACAGGCGAATCATACTTTATCACTACAGCAGCCAACGCTTCAGCTACTGCATATGACAATAACTTATATATTGTAGAATCAGCCTATGCTGAAGATACGGATTTTAAGTGCATAAACACTGAAACCTGCTATTCACGCAATTCAACCGGCAATGAATATGAATATGTAAAAATTGAAAGCTTGGGCGATAAGTTTGAACGACTCAATGATAAATATCAGGAAATAGTGCTTCCGTTCAAGGCCTCTGACGGAAACAGAATGAGCATCAGCGAAGCACTTGAAACCATAGGCTTTATCACTGTTTTTGATGGCACTGAATATTACCGTTACGACAAAAACCGGGTAATCACCCATGTACTCAACTATGACGACATTCTGTGGAGCTACCGCTATGATTCGGATTTTGCTTTCACCGATTATCATTATACGGCCACCGAGAACAATTTATGTGTGACTAATTACGAAACCCTCACTTCAAAATGCATTGCATCGAATATTGACCGAATACTTGCCAATGAAAACGGTTGTATTTATTATGCTACGTTTACCGAAGACAACGAACTCAAATATGCCTATCACATCTACTGTTACAACGCTTGGACCGATGAAACTCTCGAGCTGTATTCTACCGAGCACACCCTTGAAGCTGATGATAACCACATTGACGGTGTGAGTGACTTTTACTGTATCGGTAACTGTTTCTACACAACTATATTCAACGGTGACACCACCAACTGGTATCAAATCACGAATGACGAGAACGGTATTAACATGATTGATACCGGCTGTGTGGTTATCACTTATCCCGAGGCAGAATAAGATTTATATTCTGCTCTTCATAGCCGCCTCAATTTTGTCGAGAGCCTGCGTAAGCAGTTCTCTTCTTGTGGCAAAATTGAGGCGCACGTGTCCGTCTCCGCCAAAGAAGGAACCATCCGACATAAAGACACCCGCATTATCCATAAACCATTGTGAATTGATTTTTCCAAAGTCAAGCCACAACAGATATGTACCTTCCAAATGGGTCATCTTAAATTCAGGAAAACTATCCTTGGGAAATCTCTTTTTGAGCTCAGCCTCCAAATAGTCCCTATTTCCCTTGAGATACTTCACAAGCTCTGCCTTCCACTCATCAGACTCTGCATAGGAAGCAATTCCCGCTTCCACATTCATTATATGCTCCTCGCCGAATGCATAGGAAAGCTTCTCAAACTTAGCTCTGAGCTCCTTGTTAGGAATCACGGCAAAGGCTAAAATCAAATCCGGCAGATTACTGAGCTTACCATTTGAATAAAGTGAAATCGAATGCTCTCTGGCATAATCATCGACAGTAAAAAACGGTATATGCTTTCCCTCGTACACAATCTCACAATGAGCTTCATCCGACACTACAATCAGATTATTCTTCTTGGCAAATTCACTGACTTTTTTCAGTTCCTCATAGCTGTATACACGTCCCACAGGATTATGCGGATTACACAGATAAAATACCTTTGTCTTCTCAGTGACTGCTGCCTGCAGAGCCTCAAAATCCAGTGAATAATACTCATATTCATAGCCGGATTCATCTGCTCTCATTTCGCATTTTAAGGGCACCTGAAGCATTACATTACCTGCAGTCTCAGGCGCCTCTATCAGCGCACTGTAATTGGGGATAGCTGTAAGCGATTCTGTCTGCTGAAGCCATTTGCCATCCCTTTTTACAGGCTCGATTTCTTCCGCATCGATATTACTCGCAACTGCAAGAGCGGGTACTATTCCCGGCAGCAGCTTAATCCAATCCTTTTCAGGCACAGTGGCATTATACTCTCGTGTAAACCAACCTCTGATTGCATCATATATTCCGTTGCCGGTCAGTAAATAACCGTATACCTTTTTATCCACCAGCCTTTGAAGTCTCTCGGTCACTGCAGGAGCAACTTCAAAATCGCTGTCAGCCACCCAGAGAGGAATATACTTTTCGCCGTATAAATCCCACTTGTAACTGCTGCTGTTTAATCTGTTTATTTCTTTATCAAAATCAAATTTCATACATATACCCCCTATGCCTAATATAACATAGACAGTTGCGAATATCGAGTAATCTGCGGTTTGGTTTTTATAACACAGTTCTATCTATAACATGTTTTTATAACTTAGCTTTTTATATAACATGTTTTCTATAGCACAGCTTCTGCCTTGAGTATATTCATCAGCTCCTCAATACTCATCTCTCCGAGCTCCTGCTTATCTGCTTCAGCGTCTCTCTTTCTTACTGATACACTGCCTTCGCTTTGTTCCTTTTCACCTACGATAACCATGTAGGGAATCTTGCTCATACGCGCCTCTCGAATTTTGTATCCTAGCTTCTCATCACGGTCATCAACCTCGACTCTGAAACCATTCTCTCGTAGCGATTTCTCTACATTTTTTGCATAGTTCATGTACTTATCCGATACCGGCAATACCTTTACCTGAACCGGTGACAGCCACAGCGGGAACTTACCTGCATAATGCTCGATCAGGATACCCATAAATCTTTCGATTGATCCAAACACTACTCTGTGAAGCATTATAGGTCTGTGCTTTTCTCCGTCCGAACCGATGTATTCGATTTCAAATCTCTGAGGCAACTGGAAGTCGAGCTGAATCGTTCCGCACTGCCACGTTCTTCCGATTGCATCCTTGATATGGAAATCAAGCTTGGGTCCGTAGAAGGCTCCGTCACCTTCATTTACAACATATGATTTGCCCATACCGACCACAGCCTCTATAAGTGCATTCGTTGCAAGCTCCCACTCCTCATCACTTCCGATGGAGCTTTCCGGTCTCGTAGACAGCTCTATCTCATAAGAGAATCCAAACTTGGCATAGACCTCATCAATCAGTCTCATTACTCCCTGGATTTCGTCCATCACCTGATCTTCTCTCATAAAAATATGAGCATCATCCTGCGTACAGCAACGCACTCTCATCAGTCCGTGCAGCTCACCTGATTTTTCACATCTGTGTACGATTCCAAGTTCACCCATTCTGAGCGGCAGGTCTCTGTATGAATGTGATTCAGACTTGTATACCAGCATTCCTCCGGGACAGTTCATAGGCTTGATAGCGTAGTCTACATCCTCCTTAGAGCTCGTATACATCTTATCCATGTAGTGCTCCCAGTGACCTGATTTTTCCCACAGCTCTCTGACAAGCATAATCGGCGTAGAGATTTCTTTATACCCGTTTTTCACATGGATTTTTCTCCAATATTCGATAAGCTGATTTTTGAGAATCAATCCGTTGGGAAGGAAAAACGGATAACCGGGGCCTTCATCTGCCAGCATGAAAAGTTTCAATTCCTTGCCAAGCTTTCTGTGATCGCGTGCCTTAGCTTCAGAGAGCATGTAGAGATACTGTTCAAGCTCCGCTGCCTTCGGAAATGATATTCCGTAGATTCTCGTCAGCATTTTGTTTTTCTCATCACCACGCCAGTATGCACCTGCCACCGAAAGCAATTTTATTGCCTTTATCTGACACACATTTGATATGTGGGGACCTGCACAAAACTCTTCGTAATCTCCCTGCTTGTAGAAGCTTATGACCTCTGATTCATCCAGCTCGCGAATCATTTCAACCTTGTAATCCTCACCTGCGGCAACCATATAATCAATTGCCTCCTGCTTGGATTTTTCATACACCTGCAATGACAAAGATTCCTTTACTATCTTTCTCATCTCCTCTTCAACCTCTGCCAGATTCTCCTCTGAGAAAGGAAATGAAAAATCAAAATCATAATAAAATCCGTTTTCGATTGCAGGTCCGATTGCACACTTGGCATCGGGGTAAAGTCTCTTTACCGCCTGTGCCAACAGATGTGCACTCGTGTGCCAAAATGCCTTCTTGCCTTCAGCCTGTTCAAAGCTTGCTTCAACTACACTTCCGTCTTTTCTAAGTACCTTCATAATGACTCCTTTTCCTGCGCCTGCTTATGCGCAATGTTTGTGTGACATTTATAAATGTCGTTTACTGTTACAAACATAAGAAAAGCAGCCACCGAAATGTCTAAACTAAAGAAGCACCCATACGACCATAAATAATACAGTCGTAAGGGTGCTGTTAGCACGGTTCCACCTTAACTTTTAACTTCAGATTCTATCAAATCCTATCCTTTCACGCAGGCTCACGGTAACGCTTACTGATTCAATCCGAATACCATAATCAAATATTCAAATGAACTTCGGCCCTACAGCTCGGGAATGGTTTTCGTCTACCTTCTGCATAAACAGCTTCCACCAAATGCTGTTCTCTCTGGATGCTTCCAACTAAACTACTCTTTTCCGTCATCGCTTTTCTTATGTTATTGTGCGTATATTATCAGA
>JAKSRU010000132.1 GCA_024403475.1 Lachnospiraceae bacterium
CCGATTTCATCCTGACGACGATATCTCTTACCGATATTTCCTCTGTCATCAAACTCACAGTTATACTTCTTAGAAAGCTGTGCAAAAATCTTTTCTGCGCCCTCGTTGAGCTTCTTTGAAAGAGGAAGAACACCGATTTTTACAGGTGCAAGTGCGGGATGGAAACGAAGAACAGTTCTCATATCGGGAGCCTCTTCAGTTCCAAGGTTCTCCTCATCATATGCCGCACAAAGGAAAGCAAGAACAACACGGTCTGCACCGAGTGAAGGCTCAACTACATAAGGAACATAACGATCATTAGTTTCATCGTCAAAGTAGCTCATATCCTCTCCTGAGGTATTCTGATGCTGAGTAAGATCATAATCTGTTCTGTCAGCGATACCCCAAAGCTCACCCCAACCGAAGGGGAACTTGAACTCGATATCGGTGGTTCCCTTAGAATAGAAGCAAAGCTCCTCGGGATCATGATCACGAAGTCTCATCTCGTCTTCCTTGATACCAAGAGAAAGAAGCCAATCACGGCAGAAGGCTCTCCAATACTGGAACCAGTCCATATCTGTTCCGGGCTTGCAGAAGAACTCAAGCTCCATCTGTTCAAACTCTCTGGTACGGAAGGTAAAGTTACCGGGAGTAATCTCATTTCTGAATGACTTACCAATCTGTCCGATACCGAAAGGTACTTTCTTTCTTGAGGTTCTCTGTACATTCTTAAAGTTTACAAAGATACCCTGCGCAGTCTCGGGACGAAGATATACGGTATTCTTGGCATCCTCAGTAACACCCTGGAAGGTCTTGAACATAAGATTGAACTGTCTGATATCAGTGAAATTATGCTTACCGCAGGTGGGACAAGGGATGCTGTTATCCTTGATATATGCCATCATCTCTTCCTGAGAGAATGCATCGATGGGCTTTGCAAGAGTCTTGCCGTTTTCAGCAGCAAAATCTTCAATAAGCTTATCAGCACGGAAACGCTCATGACACTCCTTACAATCCATAAGAGGGTCAGAGAATCCGCCAAGATGTCCTGATGCAACCCAAGTCTGAGGGTTCATAAGAATAGCACAATCAACACCTACATTATAAGGATTCTCCTGGACAAACTTCTGCCACCAAGCCTTTTTTACATTGTTCTTAAGCTCAACGCCGAGATTACCGTAATCCCAAGTATTCGCCAAGCCGCCGTAAATCTCAGATCCGGGATATACGAAGCCTCTTCCTTTTGCCAAACTAACAATTTTGTCCATTGACTTTTCCATGACAAATCTCCTCTTTATATATAAATAATCTGTTTATGCTAAATATCCGCATATATGTATAAACGAATATAATATCTACATAATCGCATAAGCATTGAAATTTTAGCACAAGTCAACTTTTCTTTCAAGAAAAAAAGGACAGTTCCCTTAAGGAACCGTCCCTCATATTCTCTTTTAAGCTATATCATTGCTTCTAATATCTCTAAACTCTTGAAATGATGATCAATAACTGATTTTCTAAGTCGACCGGCTACTCTTTCAATTTCCTCTAAAACTTCATTATCAAGATTAAAACTGAACACCTTCTCAGGTAATGTATTGTAGATATAATCCAGCGTATAAATAGCAGTGTCTGAAAGCTTCATAGAATTCGGTATTCCGGGATATTCACCATTTATCATTATACTTTTAATCTCAAAAATGCATTTAACAAGACGATTAGTTATTCCCTCAAAGGATATTGCGCACAAGCCCTGATAAAAGAGCTTCATCATATCTCTTTCATCATTATTTTCACGGCAATAATAATCAACCACCTCGCCAAAGTATGCTGCATAGCATGAGCCTTCAATATCCGTAAGCAAATTTTCAAAATAATTACTTATCTCTGCATCTGCAATATTATAGGCATCTCTTCCTTCATATAATTTGAAGGTGCCGAAGCAAAATGGTCTGGCCGTTGCCGCAAATCTTGAATTAGGTTTTCTTGCACCTCTTGCAAAGGCAGAAATTTTACCCCTCGAATTAGTCAATATGGTAACCCTTCTGTCACTTTCACCTACAGGTGCCTGTTTAATTACTATACCGGTTACTACAACCTGATCCTGCACTTAATAAACCTCGCAGTTATTTATTATCATCATGATATCCGAAATTCTTGAGCATAAAATCAGAATCTCGCCAATCCTTCTTAACCTTTACCCAAAGCTGAAGATTAACCTGACTTTCGAGCAAATCTTCAATCTCGGGCCGGGCAGTCGAGCCAATCTTTTTAAGCATTGCTCCACCTTTACCGATAATTATTCCCTTATGAGAATCCCTCTCGCAGAAAATAGTGGCTTCTATATCGTAAATTCCGCCTCTGTTTTTCATGCTCTCAATTGTTACAGCAACACCGTGAGGAATCTCATCCGATAAAAGTCTTAATATCTTCTCTCTAATCAACTCGGCAGTAATCTGTCTGACAGGCTGATCGGTGACGGTATCCTCATCATAAAAAGGCTCACCATACGGAAGATACTTAAATATTTGCTCCAGCAATACATCAGTATTGTTACCGTTAAGAGCTGATACCGGAATTACCTCAGAAAAATCCACTTCTTTTCTGTATTTATCTATAAAAGGAAGCAGTTCCTCTCTCTTAACGGTATCAATCTTATTAACAACCAAAAAAACAGGACACTTAGCTTTATTGAGCTGTTCTATAATATGACGCTCACCGGCACCAATAAAATCAGTAGGCTCAACAAGCCAGATTGCAACATCAACCTCATTGAGAGTTCTCTCTGCAACTCCCACCATATAATCACCAAGCTTATTCTTGGATTTATGAATACCGGGCGTATCCAAAAATACTATCTGTCCGCGGTCATCTGTGTAAACTGTCTGAATACGATTTCTGGTAGTCTGAGGTTTATTAGATGTAATAGCTATCTTTTGACCGATAAGCTTATTCATCAAGGTAGACTTTCCTACATTAGGTCTGCCTATCAATGTAACAAATCCCGACTTAAGTGCACTGTTTTCCATTAATTAATTTTCGTCCTTTTCTTTAAACTCATCAGAACAAATTTGAAACAGTATCAAATAATCTTTCTTCATCTTTGATTTTTGCTGCGTTACCGACAACCACAAGACGATTATCTGAAATAAATGTTCTGATATACTCACCCAACGCTCTTATATCATCAGGCTGAGCATCCAACACCTGATTTCTGCTCTCCTGTACCATATCATAAGAGGTATGAGTCATATATGCATGAAGAGATCTTGCTCCCTTTGATACAGGAGTTAGAGGCTGGTCAAGATCACTAACAGTTCCGATAATAAACTGCGTCATAGTTCTTTCATCAAAATCAAAATTCTCTATAGCTTCAGCAGCTTTTTCATATACATCAATAGTCTTTGAAAGATTCGGATCTCTATAAGAAACAAAATATGACATACCGTCTCTTGAGAAATTACACATACATCCGTATGCTCCGCCCTTTACTCTTACATTCTCCCAAAGATATTTGTATCCGAGAATTACTTTAAGAACTTTAAGTGCTCCGGTATATTTAAGTCCATTCTTAGCAAAATTACCGGCACGACAGACATAAAGTACCTGTCCGGAGGTCATAAGACCTTCATTATCCTTCAAAAGTTCAGGAACAAAACGCTCCTTAGTAACTTCTACAGCATATAATTTATTCTTAAATTCGCCTATAAGTCCGCCAAGTCTGCATGCTGCAGCTTCATCTGCAGTAATATCTACCAGGAGATTCTCAGGTCTGAAAACAGTCTTAATGGTTTCCTTCATCAAAGAAACCATTTCACTCTTACGACTCTCGTAATTATCAATCAAATCAGTCAGGAATTTATAGAAAGTAACTCCCCTTGAAATATCATTAAGTCTTGAAGGTACTGTTACACCTGCGCCTGCTCTTTCCATAGCTGTAGAATGACCACCTGCAGCTAAACCATACTGCATCTGAGACTTACATTCGTTCATAATCTCAAAGATTCTATCAGTATCATCCAAATGCGAATTAAAGAGCATCTCTTCGATCAGCTCAAAGGCTCTCTTCTCACTACCGGCAAGGAATTTAGTCTTAAAGCCGACCTCAAGCTTATATTCATCAAGATTAACTGCATCACAATACATATCTGCACTAACACCTAATGAACCCAAAGCAAGGTCTATTTCATTATTTAAGTCAGCATAACTGTAATTATCTGTATCAACCTGTCCAAGAATCATTCTTACCATTGAAAGATATGGATAAAGCTTGCCGGGTAAATCATTATAATTAAACATCAGCTTCAGATATGAAATACCATTGGTCTGATAATCATGTCTGAGAACCATCGTATCATCAACAGACATTTCTATATTGCTGAAGTTCTCTTCTTCTCTCTTAAGGTCCTCGCGTGAAAGAAGAGGAAGCTTGGCAAGATCTTCAGGCGCATCAACTCTTTCCTGGAATTCCAAGAGTTTAGCATAATCTTCCTTAATCTTTTCAAGCTCAGCTTCTGAAAGTGATGCCTGATATTCCTCAAGTCTCTTCTTAAGCTTAGCTTCTCTTTCTTCCTCAACTCCAAGCTTAGGCTCAAGGACAACAAGAGCTGTATGTGTATTATCAAGAAGATACTCACTTACAAGATTCTCAAAGTAGCTTGATTCTACGCTATCCTTAAGGAATTTATAGGTTTCAACAAGCTCAAGAGTATCAAAAGGTCTGGTATCATCATAAAGCCAGGTATTGAAGCAGTTGAGACCATAAATGAGTCCCTTAGGATGGTTTCCGAAATCTGCCTCTCTGTATCTGAACTCATAGTGGTTGATAGCGGCAAGAAGGCTCTTTTTATCAAAGCCATTCTCAACAATACCCTCAAGCACTTCACGTATAGTTTCCTTAAAAGCCTCAACCTTATCAACCTGTGTATCCTTAGCACCGATACTGAACATAGGTTGAAGTAAACCGTCATCAAACCAGCTGTAGCAATCATTACCGATACCACGTTCAACAAGCGCCTTCTTAAGAGGAGCTCCTGGATTACCTGTTAAAGCATAATCAATAATCTGCATAGCTACATTAGTAGTACGATTTTCAATAGCATTTCCGATTGAATAGGTCAAAGAAAGGAAGGTATTCTCATCAGGATTTTCTCCCTCGTTAAGATTGCAATACTTGTGAACACTCTTTTCCTCTGTAAATGCGGCCTGCATCTTGAGTTCGGAATCAACCTCTCTGTAATCAAATTTAGAGAGATATTCTTTATCAATATAATCAAGCTTTTCAGCCATATCCATATCACCATAGAGATAAATATAGCTGTTAGAAGGATGATAATATGCTCTATGGAAATCAAGGAACTGCTCATAGGTCAATTCGGGAATAACCTCAGGATCACCTCCGGATTCAACTCCATATGCAGTATCGGGATAAAGTGCATTCATAATCTCTCTGCTGAGCACATCATCAGGAGAAGAAAACGCTCCCTTCATCTCATTATAAACAACACCATTTACAAATAGCTTGCCCTCATCATCAAACTCATAATGCCAGCCTTCCTGACGGAAAATTGATTCATTAATATAGGTATTGGGATAAAATACAGCATCCAAATATACATGTACAAGGTTCTGGAAATCAGCATCATTGCAGCTTGCAACAGGATAAACCGTCTTATCCGGATAAGTCATTGCATTAAGGAAGGTATTGAGCGAACCCTTGGCAAGTTCAACAAAAGGATCCTTAACAGGAAATTCCTTAGATCCGCAGAGCACAGAATGCTCTGTAATATGAGCAACACCTGTAGAATCAGCCGGCGGAGTTCTGAAGCCGATGTAAAACACCTTGTTATTGTCATTACAAGACAAAAGAGCAACTCTTGCTCCGGTCTTTTTGTGGCGAAGTCTTACTGCTTCGCAACCTATATCCTCAATAAATCTTTTCTCAAGAATTTCATATGACTGTAATTCTTCTAACTTCATAAACAAACCTCTCTTACAATAATATCTGTAAATTAAATATATAATCCGAATATTACTTATACAGTAACCAACGCAAGTTTATTCACACGAAGCTCCTGTATAACCATACCTACTGCTTCCTTTTCTTGTACTGACATTGATACAAGCTTTGGAATCGTTATAAATTCCGTAACATATTCCTTACTGACTTTACCAAACAGATTCTTCTTTTCTTTAATCGTATTTACTCTGACTTTAGAACGCATCTGCTTTAATACCTGCACTCTGAAATCATGCGGTTCAAGATAATACAAAAATGTTTCAAGGCTGTCATCCTTGTCGCTACCGTTCATAAGACTCTCTGCAGCAACCTTTCTAAACTTAAACAGAATATCTTCAGCCTCCATTATCTCAGCAAAGGTATATTTGGCACCTACATATATGCAGTTAGTATCCTGAATGCAATATTTATAATCCTCGTAAACCTTCATCTGCATATCGATTATTCCTTCCCTTTAAGTTCCTCAGGCACTTCAATCGAATCAATAGCAAAACCGCTAATTCTCAATGCATCTATAACTGCCTTTCTCGAAAGATGCTCTTCTTCACAAAGCTCTTCTACTGTTACCTTTCGAGCATATTCCTTTGAAAGCTTTTCTGCTTTATCATAAATCTCATTAACACGCTTCAAAGCCTTCTTTTCAACATCGTCAGAATCATTTGAATCCTTAATAAGCTCTTCCATTGCATCCATAATGAGCTTTGTAAGCATTCCATCGCAGTCCTCAGGCTTTTCCTGACTGCCAATCATAGTCACACCTACAGATAATGCAACATTGCCTTCTCCAATCAAATCCTCAATCAGTACACCTTGTCCGGCATAAATATGAGCAATATCAACGACATTCTTAAGATAAATCTCTATCAGCTTACCTTGTGCAGTCTCATCACCTGCCATTGCCTGTATAGTATATGCCTTTTTCTCACCATCAGAATAATCTTTGATAAGCTTAAGCTCATCAAGATACATCTGAAGATAATCCTTTTCTTCATCGCTCATAAAATCATCCGGATCAGGTGCTTCACCGATTCCAATATGCTGTGAAGTCAGGTAATCCAGGACCATTTTAAGTCTGTTATCATCTAAATCAAGTTCAGCAAAAGCCTCACGAACCTGCTCTTCAGAGATGCAGTTACCCTGTTCTCTTGCTGTTCTTTTTACACTTTCCAAAAGCTGTGCAAATCTTACTTCTTTATCCATTGAAATTTCCTTACTAAATTTTATTCTGTTTTATAAA
>JAKSRU010000133.1 GCA_024403475.1 Lachnospiraceae bacterium
GCAGATGATGAGTCAAAGGCTGATGATAAGGCAAAGGCTGATAAGACACAAGCTGCTTCAGGGGATATTTCTGTTGCAAATAGCGCATATATGGTATTTGATCATGCCGGCTTGACTTATGACGGTGCAGGAGATGCTACATTAACGGATATGAATTTTACTGTTGAAAAGGGGCAGACTATCGGTATTATCGGTGGTACCGGTTCCGGTAAGAGCTCTTTGGTTAACCTGATTCCCGCGCTGTATCCTGCAACGGAGGGTGCAATTTATTTGGAGGGGCAAAATCTTCTTCAGATAGACACTAATGAATTAAGGGAGAAGATAGGAATTGTTCCTCAGAAGGCAGTTTTATTTAAGGGAACTATCAGAAGTAATCTCTTGTGGGGAAAAAATAATGCTACGGACGAAGAGCTGTGGCGCGCACTTGAAATTGCGCAGGCAACAGAGGTTGTAAAGGGTAAGGACGGAGAGCTTGATGCAGAGGTTGAGCAAAACGGGCGTAATTTCTCCGGCGGTCAGCGCCAAAGACTAACTATTGCGAGAGCACTTGTGGGAATGCCTGAAATCCTTATTCTTGATGACAGTGCTTCTGCATTGGATTATGCAACCGATGCAAAGCTTCGCAAGGCTTTATCGGAGATTAAAGATTCAACTGTATTTATAGTCTCTCAGAGGGCTTCATCAATCAAAAATGCTGATAAGATTATTGTGCTTGATGATGGTAAGATTGTTGGAATCGGAACCAGTGATGAGCTTCTCAAAAATTGTGAGATTTATCAGGAGATTTATTATTCTCAGTATCAGAAGGATAACGAAAGGGAGGGCGCATAAATGGCTGATAAGAAAAAATCCCTTCCTAAGGGTGAAACCAAGAAGACTGTTGGTAAGATTTTAAGATACATAAAGAGATATATTCCTGTTTTGATTATATCAATTCTTTTGGCGGGAGTTATAGTGGTGCTTACACTTATGATTCCTGTACTTATCGGTAATGCTGTAGATTTGCTTTTGGCAGGAGCCGGTAACATTGATTTTGACGCTGTCTTTGGTGTCATGACCAAAATCGGAATAGTTATGCTCATTACGGCATTGGCTCAGTGGGTTATGAATACCTGCAACAATCACATTACCTATCATGTTGTTGAAGATATCAGAAATGATGCGATGAAAAAAATGCAGGTTATGCCGCTTTCATATCTCGATAAGCAGTCAACCGGTGATATTGTGAGTAGAATTGTGGCTGATGTAGACACCTTCGCAGATGGTTTACTTATGGGCTTTACGCAGCTGTTTACAGGAGTTTTAACAATCATTGGAACTCTTTTCTTTATGATAAGAACGAGCTGGATTGTTACTATCGTTGTAGTGGTTGTTACTCCTTTATCCTTCTTTGTTGCAAGATTTATTGCTACCCACACGCATGATTTCTTCCAGAAGCAGTCTAAGGTAAGAGCTGAACAAACTGCTTTGATTGAGGAAATGGTTGGTAATCAGAAGGTGGTTAAGGCGTTTTCTCGTGAGGATGAGGTTCAGGAACAGTTTGATGAGATAAATGATAGACTTCATGATGCATCACTCAAGGCTGTATTTTATTCCTCTTTGGTTAACCCCAGTACTCGATTTGTCAATTCAATCGTATATGCACTGGTTGCTGTGCTCGGAGGATACTATGTTATTAAGAGTATGGAAGCCGGCAGTGCTGCATTTACTATTGGTGAGTTGACCTGTTTTCTTGCTTATGCAAATCAGTATACCAAGCCTTTTAATGAAATAACTGCAGTTGTAACCGAGCTTCAGAATGCTATTGTATGTGCTTCAAGAATCTTTGAGTTTATTGAAGTTGATGCAGAGGTTGCAGAAGCAGAGGATGCACATAAGCTTGAGAAGGCAGTCGGTAATGTAAAGCTTGAGAATGTTGAATTCAGATATGTTAAGGATAAGCCTCTTATCAGAAACTTCAGTCTTGATGTTAAGCCCGGTCAGCGAGTGGCAATTGTAGGACCGACCGGATGCGGTAAGACTACAGTTATCAATTTGCTGATGAGATTCTATGATGTTGATGAAGGCGTTATTTCCGTTGATGGTTATGATATTGATAAATTGACCAGGCACAGTTTGAGAAGTAACTATGGAATGGTGCTGCAGGAAACCTGGTTAAAGGCAGGAACCATCCGCGAGAATATTTGCATGGGTAAGCCTGATGCGACAGATGAAGAAATAGAAAAGGCTGCCAAGGCTGCTTATTCTCACGGCTTCATCAAGAGATTGCCGAATGGATATGATACTGTTATCGGAGAGGATGGAGGAATGCTTTCTCAGGGTCAAAAGCAGCTTTTGTGTATCACAAGGCTTATGCTTTGTCTGCCTCCTATGCTTATACTTGATGAGGCTACCAGTTCTATCGATACCAGAACGGAAATTCATATCCAAAATGCGTTTGCAACTATGATGAA
Source organism: Lachnospiraceae bacterium (assembly GCA_024403475.1). Taxonomy (GTDB): domain Bacteria; phylum Bacillota; class Clostridia; order Lachnospirales; family Lachnospiraceae; genus AC2028. Next base: position 2,454 of record JAKSRU010000133.1, read on the forward strand.
GGGCAGAACCAGCTTTATTGTTGCTCACAGACTTTCCACAATCAAGGAAGCAGATATTATACTGGTTATGAAGGATGGAAATATTATAGAGCAGGGTAATCATGAAAGCCTGCTTGCTAAGGGTGGATTCTATTCTGAATTGTATAACTCACAGTTTGCGATATAAACTTGGATTTAAGAATGGAGATTAATATGTTACCAAAGGATCCGGCAATATTACTCAGCATGGTTAATATGAAGTTGAGAGATAAATATTCGAGTCTTGATGATATGTGCGACGATTTGGATGAGGATAAGTCAGAGCTTGAGGAAATCCTTGCCAAAGCCGGATATAAATATGATTCGTCAAGCAATCAGTTTAAGTAAATTCTTGCGGAGATAATAATTATGACTATTAAAGACGCAGTAGAAGGAAAAAGAATACTTATATGGGGATATGGTCGTGAAGGTAAGTCTTCCGAGCATTATTTGAAGGAATACTGTAATTGTGCATCTATCGAGATTTATGAGGGAGCAATTGATGGAATAAATGAAGAGAAATATGATCTTATCCTCAAAAGCCCCGGTATTGTTATGGACGGAGACAGACCTAAGTATTCTTCTCAGACAGAATTGTTTCTTGGACAGTATAGAAATCAGGTAATAGGTATTACCGGAACAAAGGGCAAGAGTACAACCTCTGCAATGACAGCGCATGTTCTTCGTGACTGCACCGGAAAAAATGTAATACTTTTGGGAAATATCGGACTTCCGTGTATGGATTATTGTTCTGATATTACTGAGGATACTATTATTGTTTTTGAAATGTCATGTCATCAGCTGAAGCATACCAAGGTTTCTCCGCACATTTCGGTTTTCTTAAATCTGTTTGAGGAGCATTTAGACTATTACAAGACTATGGAGGCTTATTTTACCGCCAAGAGTCATATAGCAGCTTATCAGACCGGTGAGGATTACTATTTTTGCGGTGAAAATGTTCCTGATTTTAAGACGGATGCTCAAAAAACTGTTATTGATAAATCAGGAATCAGCGAAAATGAATTAATGATTTTCGGAGAGCATAATCAGCTCAATGCGAAATTCGTTAGGACCATAGCAGAAAAGGTCTTCGGTTGTAAAAAAGAAGATGTGACTGAAAGCCTTAAGAGCTTTACCGGACTTCCGCACAGACTTCAGAGTGTAGGAGAATTCGCTGGAATAAAATGGTATGACGATTCGATATCCACTATACCTGAGGCTGCAATCAGTGCACTTGAGAGCATTCCGGATATACATACGATATTAATTGGCGGAATGGATAGAGGAATTTCGTATGAAATTCTTGAAAACTATATGAAGTCACATAAGGAATTTTTGTACATATGTATGTACGAAACCGGCAAGCGAATTGCTGATGAAATCGGTAGTCTTGACAACATGATTGTGACCGGAGATTTATATGAAGCTATTGAGAAGGCTGTGGAATTGACTCCTAAAGGAAGCGGATGTGTAATGTCGCCGGCGGCAGCTTCATATGGTTATTTCAAGAACTTTGAAGAACGCGGCGAAAAATTCTGCGAAAAAATAAAAATGCTCTGATAATTACGCGAAAATTATGAAAAAGCTATAAAAATTATTCCGTTTTAATGTTTATTTTATCTATTATGTTGTATAATGATTTTTATATTAGCAAACATATTAGTGCCTTATGAAAGGGGATTTTTATGGGTAATAGTGAAAAGCAGACTAAAAAAGAAAAATTGGCAGATTTAGCAAATCGTTCCGAGATGAAAATGGTAAATAAGAATGCGATTATCGAGGCCGCAATTCTTGATGGCATTATCGGTGTTGCCTATCTGATGGAGGGTATTAAGGGGACCAGATCATGGGCATATGCAATTTTCATTTTCCTTCTGTGCGCAGCAGCAGTTGCAGTTTCCTTTATACTGTATAAAAAGAGACCGAATTCAGAAAATGCCGTTATGAGAGCAATCGGTATCGGTTTCACTGTTATATATTCTGTGAGCTTATTTACTGCTTCAAATGATTTGGTATTTACATATGTTTTCGTTATGCTGCTGATATTGGCGATGTTTAACAAGATGCGATTTGTTGTTATCATTGGCGCCGGAGCATTTTTGGAAAATGTTATTGATGTAGTAAGAAGAATTATTGCCGGTAGAACTACACCCGACGATATTACAACTTATGAGATTCAGGTTCTTTTGGTATTAGTTGGAGTTTCATTCTTTATTACTATGAGCCTTACACTTAAAAAGATGGCTGAAATCAGACAGGCGCGTGTTGAGGTTGAAAAAGACAAGACTGCAGATATGCTGGATAATATCCTTATGACCTCTCAGGTAATGGCTGATAACGTAGTTAATGTTAATACCAAGATGGACGAAGTGAAGGATTCAATGGGCCAGACTCTTGACGCTATGCAGGAGGTAAGCCAGGGTACAGCTGAAACCGCAGAAGCAATTCAGAATCAGCTTGTAAAGACTGAAGAGATTCAGGAATATATCGGATCTGTTCAGAATGCTACCGAAGTAATTAACAACAATATGGAGACCACTGTTGAGGCAATCGAGGATGGTGGAAAACAGATTGATAATCTTAACAGCCTTACCAATAAATCTCAGAAGGCCGGTCAGGAGGTTGCTACCTCTCTTGAGGTGTTCAGAGAAACTACAGGCAAGATGAACAGCATTACCGATCTTATTACAAATGTTGCCGAGCAGACCAGCTTGCTTGCTCTCAATGCAAGTATTGAAGCTGCCAGAGCCGGTGAAGCAGGTAAGGGATTTGCGGTTGTTGCTTCAGAAATTTCAAATCTTGCGGGACAGACTACTCAGGCTACAGGAAATATTAATGATCTCATAGAGCAGATAACAGGTCAGCTTGGAGGAATGGTTGAGAGCATCAATAACCTTATAGAGAGCAATAAACTGCAGGCAGAATCTGCAGGCAAGACAGCAGAAAGCTTTGATACTATTTCAAAGAATATTGAACAGATTAAGATTCAGGCAGGTCAGCTCAATGAGGTTGTTTCAAGCCTTGCTAATTCAAACAAGGAGATTGTTGATTCCATCCAGACAATTTCAGCAATTACAGAAGAGGTTAGTGCTCATTCAGGTGAAACCTATACCGCCAGTGAGTTTAACCGAGATACTATTGAGGAGATTACAACACTTGTCAATGAGTTGAGCAATGAGGCTGAACAACTCAAGACGATACAGTAATTAAAATGGACCAGCTTAATTTATTTGATTTTATGAGTAATAATACGCGGGAAAAGGAGTCTCCTTTAGCCGCAAGGATGCGACCGAGAACCATTGATGAAGTTGTGGGTCAGGAGCATATTCTTGCGAAGGACAAACTCCTTTACCGTGCAATTAAAGCAGATAAACTCAGTTCTCTTATTTTTTACGGACCTCCCGGAACCGGTAAGACTACTCTTGCAAAGGTTATAGCCGGAACCACCAGTGCCGAATTTACACAGCTTAATGCTACGATAGCCGGCAAAAAGGATATGGAGGAGGTTACCGCACGTGCCAAAGAGACCTTTGGAATGTACGGAAAGCGGACGATTCTATTTATTGATGAGATTCACCGCTTCAATAAGGGACAGCAGGATTATCTGCTTCCTTTTGTTGAAGACGGAACCGTTATATTGATAGGTGCAACCACAGAAAACCCTTATTTTGAGGTAAATGGCGCGCTTATTTCACGTTCTCTTATATTTGAGCTAAAGCCTATACCCAAGGATAAAATAGAAGACCTTATCAAAAGGGCTGTGACGGATTCTGATAGGGGAATGGGTTCCTACAATGCGGTAATTGATGATGATGCTGTAAGCTTTTTGGCAGACATTGCAGGCGGCGATGCAAGACATGCACTTAATGCAGTTGAATTGGGAGTCATGTCTACTCCCAGATCTGAAGACGGCAAGATTCATATTACTATTGATGTTGCAGCAGAATGTATTCAGAAAAGAGTCGTTAAATACGATAAGAACGGAGATAACCATTATGATACAATCTCTGCTTTTATCAAAAGTATGAGAGGGTCGGATCCTGATGCAGCGCTGTATTATTTGGCGCGTATGCTGTATGCGGGTGAGGATATTAAATTTATAGCTAGAAGAATTATGATATGTGCATCTGAGGATGTAGGAAATGCGGATCCGATGGCATTAGTTGTAGCAACCAATGCATCCTTGGCTATTGAACGAATAGGAATGCCGGAGGCACAAATCATTTTGGCACAGGCAGTTTCATATGTTGCGACAGCACCCAAATCCAATGCGGCTTACGGAGCGATTGAGGCGGCGATGGCTGAAGTATCGACAACAGGTAACCTGCCTATACCGACACATTTACAGGATGCTCATTACAAGGGGGCTGAAAAATTAGGGCATGGTACCGGATATCTGTATTCACACAATTATCCTAACCATTATACCAAGCAGCAATATCTTCCTTATGAGCTTAACGGTAAAGAATTCTACAGGCCTGATGGTAACGGGTATGAAGTGAAAATCCGTGAGCATATGGCTAAAATCAGAAAAAGTGCCGGACAGGAACCGGCTCAATGGGAAGACTAAATTTTCTATACTTAAGATAACCACCTGTATAATGCAGGTGGTTTTGTGTGTTAATGGAAGGGAAATAATACAATTTAACATTTCTTAAACCATTGCACACTTTTATCTTAAACATAGAATAGTATATATTT
>JAKSRU010000134.1 GCA_024403475.1 Lachnospiraceae bacterium
ATGTATGAAAAGATTAATCAGGATGTTGACGGAAGCAAGTACCTGATGGGAGGAATTTAGTAAAATGGCTGACGGAAGAGTTATTTCAGTAGGCAAGCAGTTTCAGATTCAGATGAACACATATCTGAAGCTTTTATTCAGAGATAAAAAGGGAATTATTGTCTCACTTTTGTTCCCTGTTTTGGCAGATGTAGTAATCGTATGGATTACCGGTAAGAATATGTTTGTGGATTATGAAGGAACACAGCCAAGCGTATTCGTAATAGTAAGTGCAGCTATCTGGGCAGGTCTTTTCAATACAGCTCAGACCATGGTAAGCATCAGAAAAAATATCAAGCGTGATATAGATTCCGGACTTAGCCTTGGACCATATGTTGCATCCAGAGCGATTGTTCAGTTTTTCCTCTGCGCACTTCAGGCGATTATTATGACAGCCGGTTTCCCTATTGCAGCAGCTGTTTATGGTAATGATATGCTTGAGTACGGACTTATCTTCGATGGCTCTGTAGGCGCTATTTTGGAAATCTTTGTCAGCATGCTTCTTCTCACATATGCTGCTGACCTTATGGGACTTGTTCTTTCAAGCTTTATTAAGAAGGCAGAGACAGGAAGTACTCTTACACCTTATATCCTCATTGCACAGCTTATCTTCTCAGGAAGCCTTTTCGAGATGGAAGGTGTAGGTAAGGTATTCTCATGGCTTATGATCAGCCGTTGGGGTAATGAATCTATCGGTGCTATCTGCGGACTGGAAACTCTTGAGAGCCGTTTCATGATTGATATGTCGACTGCAACTATCGATCCTGATTCAATCAAAATCGATCCTTATACCTTGGCAGTAGATACTTCAAAGGTAGTAATCGATACAGAGGATTGCGCACACCTTGCAAGAGAAACAGCCGGCGAAATGTACGGCGGATCTGCAGGACATCTTCTCCTTACTTGGGGTATTTTGATCCTGTTCTGTATTGTATTTATCGTTGCTTCAAGAATTGCACTTAACGGTGTCAAGAAGGACGACAGATCATCAGGAGTATAATTTTACTGACATATATTTAGTTTTTGCGGAGCGTTCAGGAGTGTGAGTCATGGAGACTTGGTTTCTGAACGCTTTGACTATTATGAAAAATGGTGAATTGAATGTATATAATTGTAGGCCTCGGTAATCCGGGCAGAGAATATGAAAACACAAGGCACAATGCGGGTTTTAAGGTTATTGATGTGCTCGCAGATGAAGCCGGAATAAGTGTTAGCGAAAAAAAGCACAAGGCACTTGTAGGCAAGGGAATGATTGAAGGTGAAAAGGTTGTGCTGGTGAAGCCTCAAACCTATATGAACCTGAGTGGCGAAAGTGTGAGAGAGGTTATTGATTTTTATAAGATAGACCCTTCATCAGAATTGATAGTTATTTCTGATGATATCGATTTGGATGTCGGCCAGCTTAGAGTAAGACCTAAGGGAAGCGCCGGCGGACACAATGGTCTTAAAAATATTATTCTCCACTTAAGCAGTGAGATTTTCCCACGAGTACGAGTGGGTGTAGGTGCTAAAAGAGCAGGTGCGGATTTGGCAGCACATGTTCTCGGAAGCATTGACAAGGAACATGCAGAGGAGTATTCTGATGCAATCGCCAATGCGGCGGCAGCGGTAAAAACCATTATGTCGCAGGGCGTTGATGTAGCAATGAATCGTTTCAACATTAAGAAAAAGTAATTATCATTTATGAAAGCATTATTCTCACCGTTAGAGCAGCTGGCGGATTATCAGAGCATCAAGGATGCAGTCAAAAGAATAAAGAACAGTGAAATCATTTCGCTTACGGGCTGCGTTGAGGCTCAGAAGCTTCATATGATTAAGGCGCTGTCGGGGGATAGTAAGGTTACGCTTATTGTCACCTATGATGATTTGCGCGCCCGTGAGCTTTGGGAGGAGTATCTTTTCTATGATCCCAATGCCTGCTATTATCCGGCAAAGGACTTAATCTTTTTCCAGGCAGATATCCACGGCAATGAGCTTACCCGCGAGAGAATCATCACGATGCGCAAGCTCCTTGAGGGCAAGCCTGTAACAATTATTACTACATATGCAGCATTGATGACTCCTATTGCGGTATCGGACAGAGATGCGGCAGTTATAGAGATTTCGCGAGGAGACGAGCTCAATCAGCGAAGATTGGCTAAGCAATTGGTGGCACTTGGCTATGTGAAGGTACCTCAGGTGGAAGAACCCGGTCAGTTTGCAATTCGAGGAGATATTGTGGATGTTTTTGACCTGACTGAGGACAACCCATACAGAATGGAGCTGTGGGGAGATGAGGTTGAGGCCATCAAGAGCTTTGATGTTCTGACCCAGCGTTCAATGGAACCTCTTGAGGATATAGCAATTTATCCTGCGACAGAGTTCATTATGACTCCCGAGGAGCTTAAATGTGGTATAGAGAAAATATGTGAGGAAGCCGCTAAGCAGGAGGATAAACTCCGCAAGCTTTTCAAAACGGAAGAGGCTCATCGCTTAAAGGTTATGATAAACGAGCTCAGAGAGCAGACCCTGGAGCTTTCCATGCATGTCAACCTTGAGAGCTATATAAAGTATTTCTATGAGGACAGCGAGGATACCATACTTCAGTCGCTGCCGGAACAGATTGCGGATATGACAGGCGGAGAGGCTTTCGTATTTTTGGAGGAACCCTCAAGACTTAAGGAGCAGGCTGAAGCTATTGAGATAGAATTTGCGGAGAGCTATGGCCACCGATTGGAAAAAGGCTACTGTCTTCCCGGACAGCTCAGTCTGTTGTACAGCGGTGAAGAAATAGCATCCAAGCTCACCAAGAATAAGGTGGTTTCTATAGCAACTCTTGATGGAGGCACAGGCTATTTTAATGCCGGCTACAGATATGATATCGGTGCAAGAAACACTGCTTCGTATAATGGAAGCTTCGATGCACTCTCAAGAGATTTGGAAGGCTTTAACAAGAAAAAATATCAGGTAATTTTGCTGTCGCCTTCGAGAACAAGAGCTAAGCGTCTTGCTGAGGAGATGACTAACATAGGAATACCTGCAGCATATTCGGAAAATCCGGAGAGAGAGATTGTTCAGGGAGAAGTCCTTATTGTATACGGACGAATTTCCAAAGGCTTTGAATATCCGCTGATTAAGTTTGTAGTATTGGCGGAGACAGATATATTTGGTGCGGAGCGCAAGAAAAAGCGCAGAAAAGCATCGCTTACCGGACAAAAGATTAATGCGCTTGACGATCTTAAGCCCGGGGATTTTGTTGTGCACGAGAGCTATGGATTAGGCGTGTACAAGGGAATTGAAAAGGTTGAATCCGGCAGAGTTGTAAGAGATTATATTCGCTTGGAGTACCGAGAGGGCGGCGTTCTGTATGTGCTTGCAACGGAGCTTGATGCTATTCAGAAATATGCGTCTGCCGATGCTGAAAAAATTCCCAAGATTAACAAGCTCGGAACCAAGGAATGGGAGAGAACCAAGACTAAGGTTCGTGAGTCGGCTGTCGGAGTCGCTCAGGATTTGGTGGAGCTTTATGCCAAAAGACAACAGGCGGCAGGCTTCTCCTACGGACAGGATACCGTATGGCAGAAGGAGTTCGAGGAGTTGTTCCCCTATGAGGAGACCGAGGATCAAAAGACTGCCATTGCCGATACCAAAGCAGACATGGAAAGCAATCGCATAATGGATCGACTTATCTGTGGCGACGTAGGCTTCGGAAAAACTGAGATTGCAATCAGAGCGGCTTTTAAAGCTGTGCAGGAAAATAAGCAGGTGGCATATCTTGTGCCGACCACTATTCTGGCGCAGCAGCATTATAATACCTTTGCACAGCGTATGAAGGATTTCCCTGTAAGAGTGGAATTGCTCAGCCGTTTCAGATCACCTTCCGAAATAAAGCAGGCCATTACCGATCTTAAAAAGGGAATGGTAGATATTGTTATAGGTACTCACAGACTTTTGTCTGCAGATGTACAGTTTAAGGATTTGGGACTTCTGATTATCGATGAGGAACAGCGTTTTGGTGTAACTCACAAGGAAAAGATTAAGAAGCTCAGAGAGAATATTGATGTACTTACACTCAGTGCTACACCTATTCCCCGTACTCTTCATATGAGCCTCGTGGGAATCAGAGATATGAGCCTTTTGACTGAGGCACCAAGCGACAGATTGCCGATACAGACCTTTGTATGCGAGTATAATGAAGAGCTTGTAAGAGAGGCAATAACCCGAGAGCTTGCAAGAGGCGGACAGGTTTACTTTGTTTACAACAGGGTAAATATGATAGCTGATGTTGCTGCACATATTCAGTCGCTGGTGCCTAATGCCGAGGTGGCCTTTGCTCACGGACAGATGCAGGAGCGCGAGCTGGAAAATATAATGTATGACTTCATTAACGGAGATATCGATGTGCTTGTTTCGACCACAATTATCGAGACCGGTATGGATATTTCAAATGTTAATACATTAATTATCCAGGATTCGGACAGAATGGGTCTCTCACAGCTCTATCAGTTACGAGGACGTGTAGGAAGATCCAACAGAATCGCATATGCTTTTCTCATGTACAAGAGAGACAAGATTTTGACAGAGGTTGCCGAAAAACGCCTTGAAGCGATTAAAGAATTTACTGATTTGGGAAGCGGATTTAAGATTGCAATGCGCGACCTGGAGATAAGAGGAGCCGGTAATCTGCTTGGCAAGACTCAGCACGGTCATATGGAAGCGGTAGGATATGAGCTTTATTGCAAGATGCTAAATGAAGAGGTGTCAAAGCTTAAGGGAATCCGCGTGGAAGAGAATTTCAGTACCGTAGTAAATGTTGATGCAGATGCATATATTCCTGCGGAGTATATCGCAAATGAAGAGCAGAAGCTGGATATGTACAAGCGAATAGCGGGAATAGAGACTGAAAAGGAGCGCGATGCAATGCGCGATGAGCTTCTTGACCGTTATGGTGAAGTGCCGGCGCCGGCAGAAAATTTGCTTCGTATTGCGCTCATCAGAGCTGCAGCGCATAATTTGGATATGCTGGAGGTGAGAAGCCGAGACGGTCAGATTATATTCACCTTCAAGCCGGATGCAAGAATTGATGCGACCCAAATTCCCGATTTTGTTATGCGTCACAAGAAACAGGCAGTATTTACACCGTATGGTAAGCCATGCATCACTTATAAGTACGAGAAGGAAAAGCTGGTTGAAAAGGATCAGGCTGTAGTGTTGAGTCTTACGGAGATGCTGCTTGAGGAAATGAAAATGCTAAAGCTCCGGTCGGAGGAATGAGTTTTACTGTATGAAAGATAGTGTGAAGGAAAAAAAGGAACACCTTGGTGTAAATAAAAAGAAACGTTTAGGGTTAAAGGTTGGCATTACAATCCTTGCTTTGCTGATTGCAGCGTGTGCTGTGTATGTAATGACTCCCTATAGAGCCGGTGAAACTGTTTCTATGTATTTTGATGAACAGACAGTATCGGCAGTGGCTGTACTTGAAGGTTATCAGAAGGTAACAATGCAGCAGACTGATAACGGGTATACGGTAGCTGCACCGGAGGATGCGATTGCCGGACTGATATTTTACCCCGGAGGCAGAGTAAAAAGTGAGGCTTATGTACCTTTGATTTATGCCTTCGCACAGAGAGGAATACTGTGCGTGCTTGCAGATATGCCGCTCAATTTTGCGGTGTTTGATATAAATGCTGCAGATGGTATAAAGGAGCAGTATCCTGATATTGACGAATGGTATGTCGGAGGTCACTCGCTCGGTGGTGCGATGGCGGCATATTATGCAGATGACCATGCCGACGAATATGCAGGACTTGTCTTGCTGGGAGCATATACAAGTGTAGATTTGTCAGATACTGATTTGAAGGTATTTCTGGCATACGGAACACAGGATGGAGTCATCAATAGAAGCAATTACGCCAAGGGGCTGAAAAAAATACCTGCCGATAGCAGCGAATTGATAATCGTAGGCGGATGCCATGCATATTTTGGTGATTACGGTAAACAGCTTGGTGACGGTCATCCGTTCATTGATCGTGCAGACCAGATTAAATATACAGCAGATGCGCTGGCAGATTATATTCTGCAGGATAAAGCTGCAAAGTAGTATGATTGCAGAAGGCTTTATATTCATAAATTCAGATAAGTTACAGAACGTCCAACTCATACGAGTTGGGCGTTTTTGCTTTATAGGAAAATTCGTCCAATAAAGTAAAAACGCTCCGCGGAGACCTTTTTGTATAATATTGACAAAAATGGAAACTAAAATTGTTAAAATGGTTTCTTGATGTATTTTATGCTGAAATCTATAATGGAAACCATAAAGAACAATATAGTTTCCGTAATAACACGGAGTTTTCAAGAGAGGACGAAAAAATGAGAACAGAACAGCAGAAGCATATATTAGATGGAACTATTCGAGTATTTAACAGAAAGGGACTCAAGTTTACAATGGATGATCTTGCCAAGGAGCTTGGTATGAGCAAGAAAACCATTTACGTCTGCTACAACGATAAGGAAGCACTTTTCTTTGATATGGTAGATTACCTGTTTGACAACATCAGCAGCCAGAAGCAGAGCGTAATCGAAGATGAAAGCTTAAGCACCATAGAAAAAATCAAAAAGATTCTCGGAGTAATGCCTGAAAGCTACAAGGATATCGATTTCAGACAGCTTTATTCTTTGAAGGATAAGTTCCCTTCTATCTACAATAAGGTGGAGGAGAGACTTGAAACAGGCTGGGATTCAACAATTGAGTTGATAGAGACCGGAATTAAGGAAGGAGTGGTAAGACCTGTTCCGGTTCGTATTGTTAAGATGATGCTGGAGGCATCGCTCGAGCAGTTTTTCCAAAGAGACGTGCTCATTCAGAATGGGCTCACCTACAATCAGGCACTTAATGATGTCGTAGAAATTCTTGTCAACGGCATAGCTGTAAGATAAGGTGCAGGAGCTGAAAA
>JAKSRU010000135.1 GCA_024403475.1 Lachnospiraceae bacterium
AGAGACGATAGAGAGCCGGGAAGACTTCTTTATGTGATTGCAGAAAAGTTGCAAATAAATAATGATTTAATACCTTCTTCGGAGTGCTGTTTCTTTTCAGTGATTCTTGCCCTGAATCACATTTCTGTGAGGGCTTATATAGAGTTATGAGGTTATATGGAATGTTTGAGAATAAAGCTAAGTACAACAATAAACAATTAATTGATATAAGCAGCATAAAGAAGTCTTCCCGGTTTTTTATCAGAGGAAGTATGACGGTTGAAGCATCAGTAGTGCTACCGTTGTTTTTAGTCTTCTTCATTAACTTTTCCTGTTCGATTGAAATGATTCGTTTGCACAGTAATCTGAGTATGTCGCTTTGGAATATCGGAAATGATCTGACTATGTATGGCGCGCTGACTACAGAAAATATGCGGGAGCTTGGTGGGACAGGACACATAGTTGAGGGTGAGAGTGCTTGGAATGATTCCTCGGAAGAACAAAGTACTGAACTCAGTGCGGAAGAAAGCAATCTGGGTACAACAATAGTTCAGGAACTGGGAGATTTGGTTGTCTCATATACATATATTAAAAATCGTATTGTGGAATATTTAGGCGAGGATTATCTTAATAAATCTCCTTTGGTTGAAGGCGTGGATAGTTTGCAGTTTTACGAAAGTGACATTTTCACATCAAATGACACGGTTGTCATAACCACAACTTATCAGGTGGCACCTATTATTGATTTTGATGATTTCATTACTATGCGAATGAGTAATTGCTACTATGCGCATTTGTGGAACGGATACAATGTGTGTGGTGATAGTGGTGAGCAATCGTCACGAATAGTATATGTTACTGAGGATAGTGAAGTGTATCATGTTTCGACTGCATGTACATATCTGAGGTTATCAGTCAGAATTTCAGAATATGCTAATTTGAATAATGAAAGAAATAATGATGGCGGAAGATATTATCCATGTTTTTTCTGTGCCAGATCGGGAAATTCCGTATATGTGTATCTTTGTGATGAAGGAAGCAAATATCATTATTCGAGAAATTGCCTGGCATTAAGGAGGAACTTCTCCATAGTAAGCTTGTCTTCTGTTTCAGATACACACAGGCCGTGCAGCAGATGTGGAGGTAACTAGTATAATAAATGATTTGGTTGAGTTATGTATTATTAATTATCTTTGTAGGATGGTTGATTTATCTGTGTGTGTTCGATGTAAAATCTCGAAGTATTCCCGTGTGGGGATTGATTGTTGTGGTAGCAATATCGGCACTTAATGTTTGCAATAGAGTAGCAATAATCGCAATGGGGGATGGTTGTTCCGGTACTCCTAAGATAGATTTTCACAGAGTGACCGGAAGAAATCTGGTCGAAATAGGACTGGGTATATTGCCGGGGATATTTCTAATATTACTGGCATTTGCGACTAAAAAGATAGGCTTGGCGGACGGTATAGTTTTATGCTGCATGGGGTTGTTCGACAGGTATCTGACGAGTGTTATTACTTTCTGCATAGCGTCATTCCTCATTGCAATTGTATCGGTAGTATTACTGTTCGCAAAAAAGGTTAAGAGAAATACACAGCTTCCCTTTATTCCATTTCTTGTTGGAGGGTACATATTTCAGCGAGTAATGTTTTTCTTATAGAATATGTTAAGAACAAAATATTATATGGGCAGGAGGGGTGTATCAATAATATGAATAGGAATAATTCGAATAGGAACAAATCGAATAAGAATAGATTTGTGAAAGGATATTTCACTGTTGAAGCTACATGCATATATCCATTTGTGATAGCTGTGATTTTGCTGGTCATTTATATTTGGTTTTTCTTGTATGACAGATGTTTAATGGAACAGGATTTTGCCGGCATACTGGTTAAGGGAATTGCACATATGGAGATAGATGCAACAAGTAGGTCAGAATATATGGAAAATCAAATCTCCTCGATGTACAGAGATCAATATCTGTGTTGGGATTTGGGTGAAACATATACATCTATTAACGGATACAATATTGAAGTTTCAGCGAAGGGAAGCATTTATTTTCCTTTTGAAGGATTGAATTTTTGGAGTGAAGACAACACCTGGGAAGCAGAGAGGACATATGGTGGTAAGAGATACCCCCGAATGTTTATCGTACGAACATTTCGTAAGCTGGAAGGTTTATTTTAGAGATTGTAAATAGGGAGGGAATTATGATTGATAGTGAATATATTAAGAGCATGAACTGCAATTTTGAGAGAATCAGACTGGCTGAACAGCCGGAGGAAAAGAGGTATCAGTATTGCATTGTAAATAGAGGAGGTATTAAGGGTCTGTTGCCATGCAGTTTGAGAATTATTAATGGTGATACATATCTTTATTATGACATTACCTCGAAGCAAGGTTTGAACCAAATATTTCGTAAAAAGCAGATTGGAAGACAATGGATTAAAGATTTTATCTGGAATCTGAAGAAAATTACACAGGAGCTGAATCGCTATTTATTGGATAGCGCAAATGTTATTTGGTATCCGGAAAATATATATCAGGACTTAGAAGATAATAGATGGAATTACTTATATTACCCATATTATAAGGGAGATAATGGTTTTGGCAGTTTGCTTGAGTTCATTATTGAGAAGCTTGATTACTCGGATGAGGCATTAGTTGAATGTGTATACAAGATATATGAGCAATATGAATCATACGGGGAGGATTATCTCGCGGAGAGAATTTATCAGGATGTCTTGAAGCTTGATAGTCATGATGAACAGGACGCGGATACCAATAATACAGGTACCAATAATGCAAATATCAGTGCAAATACCGGTGATGCAGATAATTTTGTTTTTGATATTGATAATGCAGATGCTCGTAATACAGATAACAGGTACGTAAATAATAATGAAGAAGACTTTGCTACAGAAGAATTAATTAAACGACAAAAAGAGGAATCAACAAGGTCGAAAGAGGATTTGAAAAAACCGAAAGCAGAACTGAGAAGGCAAAAAAATATATCAAAAAAGCAGGAAGTGTTGAACGGGCAAGAAGAGGTATGTGAAGATAAGTCCGTGATGATGCCGGTAAAAGAAAAAAGAGGATTGCTGTCATTTTTGGAAGGCTCAAAAAAGAAAGATAAGGAACTAAGAGAAAAGAATCGCAGAAGCAATCATTATGTTTTGGATTTCGGAGCAGACAGTAGTGCAGTGGCTGAAGAGGCGGATTTTTATAATTGCTCAAAAAATGATGAGTATTCAGGCAAGACTGTGTATATAGAAAATGTTGCTGAAGAAACAGATACGCGAAGACGTATATATGATGCAGATGGAAAAATGCTTTGCCTTTTAAAGCAGGACTCGCTTGTTATAGGAAAAAAACCTGATGAGGCTGACATGATAATCGATAATTCAACCATAAGCAGAATTCATGCAAGAATTTATTATGCAGATGGTGAGTATATACTTGAGGACTTAAACAGTACTAATGGCACTTTCAAAAATGGTCTGCGACTTAAACCATATGAAAAGAGAAAGCTGCTTGTAGGGGATGAGATAAAGCTTGGAAGTGTAGCTCTAATGTATAGTTGATTTTGTATGGTAGATTTTGTGTATTATATTGCTGATTGATGCCTATATGTATGGCTGATATGGTTGAGAACTGTACCTCTTTCTGTTAAAATATTATCGTTCCATAATGACGTTATTGTCATGGAGGTCAGGATTAATGAATATTGTAATTTACTATGGCGGCAGAGGAATAATTGATGACCCTACACTTACTGTACTTACCAGATTACAGAAGGTATTGGAGGAGCTCAGAGTTAATGTAACCAGATACAATATCTATGAGCATAAAAATTCTATTCCCACTTTGCCTCAGACTCTTAACGATGCTGACGGTATTATCTTGGCAACTACTGTTGAATGGCACGGTATAGGCGGATATATGACACAGTTCCTGGATGCTTGCTGGCAGTTTGGTAATAAGGAAAAGATTGCAGGGATATATATGATGCCTGTAGTTATGTCCAGAACTTATGGTGAGCGTGAAGCTAAGTTGGATCTTGATGTTGCTTGGGAGATTCTTGGCGGAAAGCCTTGCAGTGGCATCTGCGGATATATTGAAAATGCTGTTGATCTCGAACTTAATGATGCATATGGTGAACTTATTGAAAAAAAGGCGGAAAGTCTTTATAGAATAGTTAACCAGAAGGCCAATAGCTTTCCTGCAAGTAATAAGCTTGTAAAGCAGAAGATAGCAGTTCCCCAGAACGTTACTCTTTCTCCTGAAGAGAACGAGCAGCTTTCTCAGTACATCTCAGATGACACATATGTCAGAAAACAAAAGGAAGATATTCAGGAGCTTGCTTCTTTATTCAGAAATCAGATGGTCGAGAATGAATCTCAGGATACAGAGGAGTATCTTTCTGAACTGAAGAGTGCATTTTCGGCGCAGGCAGGTATTGCAGGAGCTTTTCAGATTAAGATTGAGGGTAAGAGGGAAAATCTTATTATCCGCGTATCAGGGGCTTCTATGAGCTGTGCATACGGTAATATCGATAAGCCGGATGTTGAACTTGATATCAGTAAGGATTGTTTTGAAGAGATTATCAGCGGAAGAATGACCTTCCAGAGAGCATTTATGTCAGGAGCTATGAAGATGAAGGGTGAATTCCGTATTCTTTGCGGTCTTGATCAGGTTTTTCATTTTTAATGTGATAGAGATACATAAGTATCATTATATATAAGGAGAGTATTACAATGAAGGATGATTGCATTTTTTGTAAGCTTGCAAATGGTGTGTTCCCTACCAATACTGTATATGAAGATGAAGATTTCAGAGCCATCCTCGATATGGGACCGGCAACAGAAGGTCATACATTAATTCTTCCCAAGGAGCATGCAGACAATTTGTTGGAGCTTCCTGATGAAGTTGCAGCCAAGGCACTTATTGTTGCAAAGAAGGTTGCAAGTAAACTCAAGACTAAGCTTAACGCAGATGGAATTAATATTGTACAGAACAATGGAGAGGTTGCAGGACAGACAGTTATGCATTTCCATATTCATGTCATTCCCAGATATTCAAACGATAATCAGAAGATTTCATGGGTACCTGGTGAGCCTTCAGCTGAAGAATTAAAGGCTACTTGTGACAAAATTAATGCGTGAGGTAGAGATACTGTGAGAAATATTGATGTTAAGAATATTACAGATACTATAGCTGAGATGTGTATTGAGGCTAATCATTTTCTGACACCGGATATGAAGGCGGCACTTGAGGCAGCAGTTCAGTCAGAGGAGGCTCCTCTCGGAAAGCAGGTGCTTCAGTCTCTTCAAGAGAATCTGAAGATTGCAGGCGAGGATATGATTCCTATTTGTCAGGATACCGGAATGGCTGTTATTTTCCTTGAAATCGGTCAGGATGTTCACTTTGAAGGCGGTAATCTTGAGGATGCAATTAATGAAGGTGTGCGCAGAGGTTATGTGGATGGCTTCTTGAGAAAATCAGTAGTGAAGGACCCTCTCGAGAGAGAAAACACTAAGGATAATACTCCGGCTATTATTCACTATTCAATTGTTCCGGGAGACCAGCTGAAAATTACAGTTGCGCCTAAGGGATTCGGTAGTGAAAATATGAGTAGAGTATTTATGCTCAAGCCGGCTGACGGAATCGAAGGTGTAAAAAATGCTATTTTAACTGCCGTTAAGGAGGCGGGACCCAACGCATGCCCTCCTATGGTAGTGGGTGTTGGTATCGGTGGTACCTTTGAGAAGTGTGCGCTTATGGCAAAGCAGGCACTTACCAGACCTGTTGATGTACATTCAGATATAGAATATGTAGCAGAGATGGAAAAAGAACTGCTTGAGAAGATTAACAGAAGCGGTATCGGTCCCGGTGGTCTTGGTGGAACTATGACCGCTTTGGCAGTAAATATTAATACATATCCTACACATATAGCCGGACTTCCTGTTGCGGTAAATATGTGCTGCCATGTTAACAGACATAGTGTAAGAGTACTTTGATGATAATTGATTCTTCATATATAAAATACTAATATTGCAGAAGCTTTTTTATTTGTATGGAGAAAGAGGATCACATAGAAGATTGCTAAGTATAAAAGAATTATTATATATAGAAGAAATCACTATATATAGAAGAAATTAGAAAGTTTTATCTATATAGAGATATATTGCTTCTATATAAATATACTTATAGATTAATTGTAATATAAAATAGGAGGGCGCCATGGAATTACACATTCAGGTACCTTATTCAATTGAAACAGCAAAAAGCTTAAAGGCCGGAGATTACGTATATCTTACCGGTACTATTTATACTGCTCGTGATGCAGCTCACAAGAGAATGTATGAGACATTGGCGGCAGGAGAGCAGCTTCCTTTAGATATTAAAGGAAATGTGATTTATTATATGGGCCCCTCGCCTGCACGTGAGGGAAGACCTATAGGTTCTGCCGGTCCTACTACAGCAAGCAGAATGGATAAGTATGCTCCTCAGCTTTTGGATCTTGGATTAGCAGGAATGATAGGAAAGGGAAAAAGGACTCAGCAGGTCAAGGAGGCAATAGTTCGCAACGGTGCTGTTTATTTTGCAGCAGTAGGCGGTGCAGGGGCATTATTGTCTAAATCTATAGTCAAGTCAGATGTGATTGCATATGATGATTTGGGTACAGAAGCCATTCGTAAACTTGAGGTAGTAGATTTCCCTGCAGTTGTTGTAATCGATGCAGAAGGAAATAATCTGTATGAAACAGCAGTGGCAGAGTATTGTAAGGAATAATTACATCTATATATAGTGGTAAAAATTCATACGAATTAGCTTATTTTGGGGGATGAAAAATTCCCCAAATTTATTTTAAAAATTGTTTGACAAACACTATATGCATACATATAATAGTCTTTGTGCCGTTCAAAAACGGACACCAATTACATAATTGGTAGGAAGCAATTCAGATTGGAGTAATACTCAAGAGGC
>JAKSRU010000136.1 GCA_024403475.1 Lachnospiraceae bacterium
CTCTTAAGTCTGTCCTTAAGCTTCTCCGAAGCTACAAAATAATCAATACGCCAACCTGTATTCTTCTCACGTGCATGGAATCTGTAAGACCACCATGAATAAATGTCCTTACGGTCAGGATAAAAATATCTGAAGGTATCGATATATCCGCTCTCAAGTACAGTTGAAAAACAACTTCTCTCCTCATCGGTAAAGCCTGCATTATGATGATTGGTGGAAGGATTTTTTAAATCGATCTCCTGATGAGCAACATTCAAGTCACCACAGTAAATTACAGGCTTTTTCTCCTCCAGCTTTAAGATATATGCGAGAAAATCCGCCTCCCACTCCTGTCTGTAGTCGAGTCTTAACAGCTCGTTTTGAGAATTGGGGACATACACTGTGATAAAATAATAATCCTCGAACTCAAGGGTAATCACACGTCCCTCATGGTCATGCTGCTCAACACCGATGCCGTAGCTTACCGAAAGCGGCTCCTTCTTGGTAAAAACAGCAGTTCCGCTGTAGCCCTTTTTCTCCGCATAATTCCAATACTGCTTGTAACCGGGCAAATCCATCTCGATTTGTCCTGCCTGAAGCTTGGTCTCCTGAAGGCAGAATACATCCGCATCCAATTTATTGAAGGACTCCATAAAATCCTTGCCTACTATCGCACGCAATCCGTTAACGTTCCATGATATAAATTTCATTTTGCTTTTCCCCACTAAATTCTATAATTCTGTATGCCTATTGTTCTCTGAGAATACGGTTAGCTATCTCGTTGCAATTCTTATATACTGTTTCCGGACTTACACCAATATTATAGCTTCCGTCCTTGTAGAGAATTTTACCGCCTACCATAGTCATTCTCACATTGCTCTTGCTGCCACTGTAAACAATGTTTTTCACCACATTATTCTCGGGCTGCATATTGGGCTCATGCATATTAATCAAAATGATGTCTGCAAGCTTGCCCTTTCCCAGCACATCGGCTTTATTAAGGTGCATAGCCTTGGCTCCGTGAACAGTAGCCATTCTGAGTACTCTTACCGCGTCAAGGCTTGAAGCATCCTTCTCATATATCTTGCTGAGGGCTGTGGTCAGATACATTTCTCTGAACATATCGAGTGCGTTGTTGCTGGCAGCTCCGTCGGTACCAATTGCCACATTAATCTTTTTCCTGTCAAGCTTAGCTATAGGTGCTATGCCACTGGCCAGCTTTAGGTTAGAGGCCGGATTAGTAATAACCGATACACGACGCATTCTCATTACATTTATATCCTGATCATTCAGCACTACACCGTGGAATACACCGCCACCATAGGTAAACATTCCCATAGAATCGAGGAACATCATCGGGGTCATTCCGTATTTTTCCTTGCAGGCCTCTACCTCTGCTTCGGTTTCGCTCATATGACAGTAAACCGGTGCCTTAAATCTGTGCGCCAGCGAGGCTATCCTTTGAATCAGATCCTTGGTACAGGTATATTCAGCGTGAAAGCCCAGCTGATAGGTTATGAGAGGGCTTATATTGTTAAGTTTCATATACTCCTTCGCCATATTCTCGGGAGAGGAGGTATGATTATTAACATTGCCGCACAAAACACAGCGCATTCCCGTATCCATGCAGGCCTCGGCAATAGTATCAGGGGTCAGATACATATCAAATATAGAGGTGATACCGCTTGTGACATATTCCATTATCGCCAGGCGGGTAAATTCATATATGTCCTCCGGCTTAAGCTTTGCCTCATAAGGAAATACCTTGTCATACAGCCACTCGTGAAGCGGAAGGTCGTCTGCGAAGGAGCGGAGGAAGGTCATTCCCGAATGCGTATGCGCATCCTTAAATCCCGGCATCAGCAAATCATCATTACAATCTATTTCAAAATCCCAATTGATTCTGGGGAGCTTGGCAGAGTCAATTGCCGCCAGCTCCTCATTTGTAGAAATGTATACTATCTTGTCATTTTTTACCCATATCTCTCCACGGAAAATGTCACGACCTTTTTCCATAGTCAGTATTCGAGCATTGTACAAACGAATATTCATACCATTCTCCTTGTCAGTAGTGCTATCACTCTGTGGTACTATTCTCTATAATGAAAACTAATTTCCATAATGAAAACTAAAGGGAGCCCCCGAGTTAGAGAGCTCCCTATATATTAATCTCCTGCATAAATACAGTCTGCATAGTCATCCAAAATCAAGCATACCCAGGTCTTACCCTGATTGAGTACCATTTCCTCGCCATACATATCATAAAAATGATCCGCTGAATTATCCAACTCATCTCTTTCCCAGGTTCCGGGAACCATCTTTCCGTTGGTAAACATATAGCATGGTCCTGTTCCGTCTGTAAGAAGAATCAAGTATCCGTGCTCATCAAGAACAGCCCAATTAACCATCTTAAAAATAATATTTGTGCAGGTAAGCTGTGTATCGTTTTCCTCATCCATCTGGCGAGCACCGTACTGCCATCTGTAATAGAGGTGATCTGCAGCGTTATATACAAAATAAGGCATACCATTGGCGTATCCGCCGTCTGCAGTCGCATGCTCGATACCTCCGGGAGCAATCTTGGTTGCATTAGGCATATCATCATAGGTCGCCAGATAGCCATCCTGTGCAAACAGGAAGGTCGGCTCATAATTGTCACGTCTGGTAGTAAGATAGCCCTGACGCTGAACTGCCTGATTATATCCGGAAATAGTCATAATTCCGGTAAATTCAAGTGCATAGCCTGCAGCCTTACGCGCTTCATCTCTTCCGAACGCCTCATCCGAAGGATTATTGATTCCTGATACTGCCGCAGAAATATTATCAACACGATCGGTGTTGATAACAGGTCCTACATAAGGTACCGCAAGACCCCAGTGACAATAAATCGCATCTAAGCTCATCGCCTGCTCAAGGAAATAAAGACGACTGCTTCTAACAGGTCCTATGTGATCCAGAGAATCGTAGTCCTCAATAACGCACATGAGTCTGGTACAGCTTAATGCCTCCATCGGAGCCTCATAAATGATGCTGGCCTTGGATATGCCGTACTGCGGAAGCGCTGCCTTATTGTTGGGAACCATTACCGCCATAGGACGTCTGTTGGCAATATCTACAGACTTCCACTCTCCGGTAAGATAGCTCTGAATTTTTCCGTTAACAACCGGACGATTTACAATAACCTGAAGACCATCCGCGAGCTCGGTATTATCAGGTACTAAGTCTCCGATAGGTTCCGATATATTAGGTATATTCTCGTTGCCGGTTAACGGCATTGATATAACCTGACTTGTATCCGGATTAAGTTGGCTGCTGATAGGCTCACCGTCAATGGTGCAGGCGGTCAGGGACATCAATGCCAAAAGCACTAACATAGCAACCCCGAGTTTCTTTTTCATCAATACTTCTCCAAACCCAATTTCACTTGGGGACAATACACGATATTTCGTAATTATCCCACTTTGGCACTAAACTGTCAATTTATCCAGCTCATCCAACCATATACGGGCGCAAGCATCTGAAGGCATTCTCAAATCGCCTCTGGGAGAAACCGCAACAGTACCTACCTTGGGTCCGTCAGGAAGACAGCTGCGCTTGAAATGCTGGGCAAAAAATCTGCGATAAAATACCTTTTCCCACTTGAGAATAAACTCTGCGTCATAGCTTCCTTCAAAAGCAATCAGTGCGAGTCTGAATATCTTTGAAGGACTAAAGCAACAACGAAGCATATTGTAGAGGAAAAAGTCATGGAGCTCGTAAGGTCCGACCAAATCCTCAGTCTTCTGTGAAATTACACCGTCCTTGGGCGGGAGAAGCTCAGGTGATACCGGTGTATCGAGTACATCCTTGAGAGTAGCCTCCAGCACCTCGTCACCGCAGGTCTCGGCATAGTAATTAACAAGATGCCTTACCAAGGTTTTGGGAATTGATGCGTTCACCGCATACATAGACATATGGTCGCCGTTATAGGTTGCCCATCCGAGAGCAAGCTCCGACAAATCACCGGTACCGATTACGATTCCGTTAGTCTGATTAGCCAAATCCATCAGAATCTGAGTACGCTCTCTTGCCTGTCCGTTCTCATAAGTAACATCATGATTATCTATATCATGATTAATATCTGTAAAATGCTGCTTAACAGAAGGTACAATGCTTATCTCTCTAAAGTCTGCCTTGAGACATTTTATCAATCTGACAGCATTGTCATAAGTTCTGTCTGTAGTTCCGAAGCCGGGCATCGTCACAGCACATATTTTTGAGTGATCCATACCGAGCATATCAAAAGCTTTGACAGTAACCAGCAAAGCCAGTGTAGAATCGAGTCCGCCGGAAATTCCGATAACAGCACTCTGACAACCGATGTGCTCAAGTCTCTTTTTAAGTCCGCGTGCCTGGATAGTAAGAATCTCTTCGCATCTCTTATCACGGTCGGTCTTGCTGCTCGGAACGAAGGGCATAGGAGCCACTCCGCGCGTAAGTTCGGTCTTTGCAAAATCTATATTAAAATCAACAGAAATATAGATTTTCTTGCTGTTACTGTAGTTATCTGCCTCAAAAGTAGTCATACGTCTTCTGTCAGCTGTCAGTCTTTTAACATCAAGCTCGGTGACTATCATTTCCTCGGAAAACTCTTTACTCTCGCTTAAAATTCTTCCGTTTTCGGCAATAATATTATGCCCTGAATAAACCACATCCTGGGTTGACTCTCCATCTCCCGCAGATGCATATATATATCCGCATACAAGTCTTGCAGACTGTCCGTTAACCAAATCACGTCTATAGGAATTTTTACCGATAATTTCGTCTGAAGCAGAGAGATTGGCAATCACTGTAGCGCCCGCAATTGCATGACGAATGCTGGGCGGATTGGGAACCCAAAGATCCTCACAAAGTTCAACACCTATGCTAAGCTCAGGCATCTCCTCACATACAAAAAGGATATCAGTTCTGATAGGACACCAATCATCGGATCTAACCTGAACACTATCATCCAAATCTGCTCCCGAACGGAAATGTCTTGCCTCATAAAACTCGTTGTAGTTGGGCAAAAAGGTCTTCGGCACCATGCCGAGAATACGTCCCTTATTTACAGCTGCAGCCACATTATAAAGCTTACCGTTATACTGATAGGGAAGACCCACGAAAAACAGTCCGTCCAAATCACGGCTGAATTCTGCAATTTTCACCAGCTCGGTTTTTGCCTCTGCTATAAGTGTATCCTGGAAAAATAAATCCTGACAGGTATATCCGGTTATGCAAAGTTCAGGGAAAACAAGAATCTTGATGCCCTGCTCGGAAGCTTTTTTCATATACTCTCTGATTCTTTCACCGTTGTAGGCCGTATCAGCTACCTTAACCTTGGGTGTCACAGCTGCAACCTTGATAAATCCGTCCTTCATATCGGGAATTCCTTTCTGTGCTCAGACACATAATCTTAATAATGCAAGTACTCAGCAATCTCTACCTTAAAGGGAAGCTTTGAAAGCACGTCCTTTTCCACATCAACACCGGGGTAAACCTCAATGAGTCTGAGTCCTTCATCCGCAAGCTCAAATACACAGCGCTCGGTTACATAGAGCACCTTCTGTTTATTAACATGAGCTCTCTTGGCTGAAAAACTTATGTCAGTAACCTTATCTACAAACTTCGGAGCCTCTCCGTCCTGCTTTATTGTGACACGGCCGTCATTTTCCTCAACTACCAATCCCTTGGTGTTAAAAGTAAGGCAGAACACAACCGTTTTTGTCTTAGCAGTGATATTAGCAAAGCCTCCTACTCCCGCAAACGCTCCGGGACCTCTGTGGGCATTCACATTTCCCTCTTTGTCTACCTCGATACCACCCATAAAGCAAATATCGAGTCCTCCGTTATCATAAAGGTCAAACTGGTTGGCCATGTCAATCATAGCCTCGGCACCAATTACCGAGCCGAATACCTTGCCGGATGCGGGGAAGCCTCCGATACCACCCGACTCTACAGTCAGAGTGACCTTATCGAGCATTCCGCTAATACGGGCAAACTTGGATACATGCTCGGGAATTCCCACTCCAATATTAACTATATCCTCCGGATTGAGCTCCTGCGAAGCTCTTCGTCCGATAATATCCGCTGCCACGTTGCCCGCAGAAGGCTTGGTAGAGGTACGTCCCTCCAGCATCTCATGCCAATCAGGCCACTGCTCATAGGGAATATCAAAATTACCGGTCAATGCCTCATAAGCCGCATGTCTCGGTTCCGGCTTAACCATTACTATGGCATCTACAAAGCAGCCGGGAATAATTGTATTACGAGGTCTTGAATGGGTACTTACCACACGATCTACCTGCACAATTACCTTACCGCCATTAGCCTTAACCGCCTGACATATTGAAAGTGCATCACCCGAGATAAACATATTGTCAAAGGAGATATTGCCCTTGTTGTCTGCCGCTGTACCCTTGATGAGTGCAACGGTTATTTTAGGAAGCTTGTAATATAGAAATTCTTCTCCGTCAACCTCTACATTTTTGACAAGCGTGTCATCTTTTGAAATATCATTAATTCCGGGACCTGAGATTCTCGGATCTACAAAAATATCCAGTCCCACCTTGGAAAGTGCGCCCGGAAGTCCTCCCGCCTGCGCCCTTATTGCATGCGAAATACAACCCAAAGGAAGATTGTAGGCTTCAAAGCGATTCTCAAGTACCAGCATCTTGGTGCTGTACATTGCTCCAAAGTGTCCGCAGATAAGCTTATCTACGGCGCCCTCACGAATATAGCCTTCTGCGGCTCTATCGGGATCCCATACTCCGAAGCCTGCGCTGGAAACCATAGTCAGGTGCTTAGGTCTGCCGCATGCCTTATATCTTCTATAGATAGCCTCATGAAGCTCTACAGGATTTTCTATTCCCAAAAATGAATTTGTACAAATGACATCTCCGTCATTTATTATATCGGCTGCCTCATCGGCGGTCATAATACGATACATAA
>JAKSRU010000137.1 GCA_024403475.1 Lachnospiraceae bacterium
GTCACGAATTGCACTCATTGTCACGCCTCCTTTCTTCCTTGAAATGTGTGACGGCCGTGCCGGTCGAGGTTACTCTGAACAGGAAATATCCGTTTTCCATAAAACAGAGAAACCGTTTATTAAATATATACGGACATAAAAATCCACTTTTATAACTACAATCTATCACAGTTGTAGTGCATTTACAAGCGCTAAATGCAGTAAAATCAAGGGTTTCAGGCATATATATGGTAAAAAAACGATTTCTGTTTTCGAAAAAAATAAGTAACGGAGTACAGGGAAAAATTTTTTATTCCGCCGTTTTGGAGAAATATGAATCATTAAGTCGGATTTTTAGAGTGCTATGGCGTGTTGACATTTATTAAGAATGATATCATAATGATATCAGATTGAAACAAACAATAGCAAACACGCAAAGAGGAGGGAAATGCTATGAAAGAAAAAATCTATACAACTAAGAAAAATGGAATGGGCGTAATGCTGCTTACAATATTATTTATGATCGGCTGCTTTGTATGCTTTATTATCGGAGCAATCGGATTAGATGAGATGGTAGTTCCTGCTCAGGTAGGAACCGCACTTACAATATTCGGATTGCTCGGCTGCATAATCGGTTGGATCCCTTTCCTGGGACTTAAGGTATTAAGACCTCAGGAAGCTCTTGTACTTACACTTTTCGGTAAGTATAAGGGAACCATCAGAGAGGAAGGCTTCTATTTTGTTAATCCTTTTTGCAGCGCAGTAAATCCTGCAGCTGCAACAAAGCTTGCTCAGAGTGGTGAGACAGTGGCTAAGGCTGATGTTGTTACAGTTCATAATACCTCTGCCGGACAGAATGCAGCAGCTGCAGCCAGCAGAAAGGTATCTCTCAAGGCTATGACTCTTAACAACGGAAGACAGAAGATTAACGATTGCCTCGGAAATCCCGTAGAAATCGGAATTGCTGTTATCTGGAAGGTTACAGATACCGCCAAGGCAGTTTTCAATGTAGATAACTACAAGGAGTATCTTTCACTTCAGTGCGACTCTGCACTCAGAAATATTGTAAGAATTTATCCTTATGATGTAGCAAATGATATCGATACTACCGGCGACGGAATTGCAGATGAGGGAAGCCTTAGAGGATCTGCAGAGGTTGTAGCAGAAAGAATTAAGAATGAAATTCAGAGCAAGGTTGAAAATGCCGGACTTGAGATTATCGAAGCGCGTATCACATATCTTGCATACGCACCTGAAATTGCATCAGTAATGCTCCAGAGACAGCAGGCTTCTGCTATCATCGATGCGAGAAAGATGATTGTAGACGGTGCGGTAGGTATGGTTGAAATGGCACTTGAAAGACTGAACGAGGGCGGAATGGTCGAGCTTGATGAGGAAAGAAAGGCAGCAATGGTTTCTAATCTTCTGGTAGTTCTTTGCGGAAATCACGATGCACAGCCCGTAGTAAATTCAGGAAGTCTTTATTAAACTTCAGTGGTCCGGCGAGGCGTTGGTCTTGCCGGGCTGCGCTTGTTGAAACGCATTCGGATTTGTTATAGTATTAATAAAATGGAGGATAATCAATGGCAGAAAAAAAGCAAGTTCCCCTGAGATTATCAGAAAAATTGTATGATGCAATTGCAGCTTGGGCAGAGGACGATTTTCGCTCTGTTAATGGACAGATAGAATATCTGCTTACGGAATGTGTAAAGCAGCGTAAGAAGAATGGCAAGTATGTCGGAGAGGAAATTGATGTTCCGCCGGAGCTTGATATTTGAGGGGATAAATATGAGAAAACCATATATTAACAAAGTTCATATTATATTGGAAATTCTCGGATACATTATGGTGTTAATGTCAGGAGTATATGCAGTGGCGGTAATGCTGACGACCGAAGGACAAATTCCGACTCATTATAATATTCAGGGTAAGGTTGATGGCTACGGTTCCCCGACTGCGCTTTTGATATTGCCGATAAGCATGCTTGTAGTGAATTTAATAATCACCTTAAGCCTGCATTTGATTCCGGCATCAAATTGGAATACCGGATTTAAGATTAATCCCGGTAAGGAAATAATTGTGCTGACGGATTACAGCTATATGATGTCGGCTATGATTACTGAAATAGGAGCCTTTACTTTAGTAGGAACATATTTATTTGATAAGGGTTCCAAGGGGATTATGTTAGCCAGTATAGCGCTTACCGTGATATCGTTTATTACAGTAGTGATATTTATTGTTAAGGCTTACCGCGATAACAGAGATTGAGAATGGGGGATGTAAATATGGAGTATCAGATGATAGGTTCGCAGGCATTCACTGCGATTATAATGATGATGTCCTTTGGCTTGTTTGTCCCGTTGATAGCAGCCATTGTTTGGACAAAGGTTAAAAAAGATAAGTTTACAACAGTTTTACTGGGCGCCGCAGGCTTTGCCGCATTTGCGATTATTCTGGAAGCCATTCCCAAGGCAATACTGTTCAATAGAAAAAACATATTGGGCGTATATGTGATGAGCCATAATTGGTCATATATTCTTGTAGGAGCGTTGCTTGCCGGTATTTTTGAAGAGACTGCACGATTTTTTGTATTTAAGGTAATCATCAAGGGCAGAAAGAACAAGGCAACAGCAGTATCGTACGGAATTGGTCATGGCGGAATCGAGATTATGTATTTGTTTATTTCGGCCGCAGTGAACAATCTCATTTATGCAATTTTGATCAATATCGGTGGATTTGGAGCGATGGTTGAGCAGATGGCTGCAATTGATCCCAGTGGAGCAGAACAGCTTGAACAAATTGCAGCTGCATTGGTAACCCTTAATCCTGCGGACACTTTACTCGGATTCTGGGAGAGAATCAGTGCAATGCTTTTCCATATTGCATGTTCAATCATAGTATTCCGTGGAGTTAGAGAAAAAGGAAAAATATGGCTTTACCCCGTGGCAATTCTGTTGCACACCGGTTTTGACTGTGTAGCAGGCATGTATCAGGTAGGTATCATCAGAAATGCTTATGCTGTGGAGGGTATTTTCTTTGGCATTTCGATAGCGGTATTTGCTGTATCGATTCTGATGTATAAAAAAATGCCTGATGTTTATGATTCCGATGAGGATGATGCCGAAGCAAAACAGCTTGAGGATATCAAAAAATTAGGGTTGTAAATGTTGTTTTTGACAATTTTATTTGATTTTTCTGAATAATATAGATTATAGAATCTGTACATCAAATGTGATAAAATGGTAGCATGGTTTAAAATGATTTTAACTATGCTACCATTTCTTTTATGAGAAATTAAGGCGTTTCTTATACTACACATAATGCTCTGTTATATGCATGCTTGTTGTGAATGCTTTGACAGGCGACAGAAGGAAAAAGTATGAAGATAAAGATGAGATTGAAGGGCAGATTAAGGACCTACCTTCGTTTTACAATCTATCTGGGCGCATTGCTCTGTGCCATTGATGTGGCGGCTTTCTTTTTGAACAAGACTGCAGCAATTATGCTTATAGGCTTTACGATTATTTACTTTGCAGTTACACTTATTCTCTATTTTGTGAATAAGCCTCTGATAATGAATGAGCTGGTAAGCTTTGCGACGGAGTACGGACAGATTCAGAAAAGACTCCTGCGTGAGTTGGAGCTGCCCTATGCCCTGTTAGATGAGGAAGGCAGAGTGATGTGGACCAACAAAGCCTTTGAAAATACGGTCCATCAGCCCAAGGGATATAATAAGAGTATTACAACACTGTTCCCGACCATTACTTTAGACAGACTTCCCGATGGAGATACTATCGAGGAGACCGAGTGTGAACTCGAATATGAAAATAGAGATTACACTGCCAAGTTCCGCAAGATTTCGCTTAAGGAGATGGCAGACCACAGTAATATCATTGATGCCAAGGGTTACGACGGTTACTTAATCGCCTGCTTCCTCTTCGATGAGACTGCTTTGCATATTGCATTGCAGGAAGTAGATGATCAGAGCCTTTGTGTAGGAATGATTTATCTCGACAACTACGATGAGGCAATGGAGAGTGTCGAGGAAGTAAGACAGTCCCTGTTGGTGGCTGTTCTTGACCGTAAGGTAAACAAGTATGTGGCTTCTGTAGATGGTATTTGCAAGAAGCTGGAGAAGGATAAGTTCCTTGTTATTCTTCGTAAAAAAGCAGCTATTCAGCTCCAGGAGGAGAAGTTTGAACTCCTCGATGAAATTAAGCATGTAAGTATCGGTAACGAGATGGCGGTTACCGCAAGTATAGGTCTTGGTATAGATGGACTTTCTTATGCACAGGACTATGAATTTGCAAGAAATGCCATTGACCTTGCATTGGGTCGTGGCGGAGATCAGGCAGTTATCAAAACACCTTCCGGTGTAACCTATTACGGTGGTAAAAGCCAGCAGGTTGAGAAGAATACGCGTGTTAAGGCACGTGTTAAGGCGCATGCACTTCGCGAAATTATTTCTGCGAAGGAATCTGTGCTTATTATGGGACATTCCAGACCTGATGCCGATAGCTTCGGTTCTACAGTGGGTATCTACTGTATGGCTCGTGAGCTTCAGAGAAAGGCATACATTGTACTTGAAGGTATGAATAACGATGTGCAGGCGTTGGTGGATTGCTTTAAGGCTATACCCGGCAATGATGATGTAATAATAAATCATCAACAGGCTATAGATATGGCCGGAAGTAATACGGCTTTGGTTGTAGTTGACGTTAATAAGCCGTCAATTACCGAGTGTCCCGAACTGATTCACCTTGCCAAGACAGTTGTGGTTCTTGACCACCACAGAGCAGGCAGTGAGGTCATTGAGAACGCGACATTGTCATATGTAGAGCCTTTTGCATCATCTGTATGTGAGATGATTTCTGAGATTTTGCAGTATGTACAGGATAATGTCAAAATCCGTGGCGAGGAAGCTGACTGTATGTATGCGGGAATTATGGTTGATACCAATAACTTCCTTTCCAAGACCGGTGTAAGAACCTTTGAAGCAGCAGCCTTTTTGAGACGCTGCGGCGCGGATGTTACCCGAGTTCGTAAGATGTTCAGATCTGCAGCTGAAGAATATAAGGCAAAGGCAGATGCAGTAAGTCAGGCAGAGATTTATCGTAATTCGTATGCAATCTCTGTATGTACTTCAGAGGATATACCTTATCCTCCTGTGGTTGGCGCACAGGCAGCAAACGAGCTGCTCAACATAATGGGTATTCGTGCAAGCTTTGTGCTTACAGAATATCAGGGCAAAATATACGTAAGTGCCCGTTCAATTGATGAGGTTAATGTACAGCTGATTATGGAGCGTATGGGTGGCGGAGGCCATATGAATATCGCAGCATGTCAGCTAGAGGGCGTAAGCCTTATTGTAGCTATCGGTGAGGTCAAGAGAACTATAGATGCCATGATAGATAGCGGAGAATTATAATTTGATGTAAAGGACGGAGAAAGATATGAAGGTTATTTTATTACAGGATGAAAAGAAGCTCGGAAAGAAGGGCGACCTCGTAGAGGTTAATGACGGATATGCTAGAAACTATGTCCTTCCCAAGAAGATCGGTGTAGAGGCTACTGCAGCAAATATGAATGATTATAAGCTTCACAAGGCTAACGAGGCAAAGGTTGCTAAGGAGCAGCTTGAGGCAGCACAGGCACTTGCCAAGGACCTTGATACAAAGTCTGTTACCGTAAAGATTAAGGCCGGAACCGGCGGAAGATCATTCGGTTCTGTTGCCGGCAAGGAGATTGCGGCAGCGGCAAAGGAGCAGCTTGGAATTGAGCTTGATAAGAAGAAGATTGTTCTTGCTGAGCCTCTTAAGAATTTTGGTTCATATGATGTAACTGTTAAGCTTCATCCCCAGGTTAGCGGCAAGCTTAATGTAAAGGTAGTAGAGGAGTAATTACATCCCATGGCAATGGAAGAGAATACAATAAGAAGAATACTTCCGCATAATGAGGATGCCGAAGTTTCGGTTGTCGGTTCAATGCTAATCGATCCCGAAACCATTAACCTTGCAGCAGAAATGCTGACCGGTAATGATTTCTACAACAGATCCTATGGTATTATTTTTGATACTATGGTTGAACTGTATATGGCCGGTAAGAGCGTTGACCCTGTTATTTTGCAGAACAGTCTCAGAGAAAAGAATGCACCGCCGGAAACCAGCAGTACAGAGACAATCAGTAATATCATAAATTCTGTACCTACCTCGGCTAATATTAAGGGCTATGCACAGATTGTATCGCAGAAGGCAATGCTCAGAAAAATTATCAAGGCTAATGAGGCAATTGCGGAGAGATGCTATAAGGATCAAGAGGACTTAGATGTCATTCTTAATGATACGGAAAAGTCAATATTTGATCTTGTGCAGAAGCGTAACACCGAGGATCTGACTCCAATCAGACAGGTTGTTAATAATGCGCTTGAGAGTATTGAGCAGGCATATAAGAATAAGGGCGTTGTAACAGGCGTAGCCACAGGATTTACAGACCTTGATTATAAGACTTCAGGATTGCACCCTTCAGAACTGATTCTTATTGCAGCACGTCCTGCAATGGGTAAGACGGCATTCGTACTTAATTTGGCTCAGCATATGGCTTTGAGACAGAATAAAGTGGTTGCCATGTTCAGTCTGGAAATGAGTAAGGAACAGCTGATTAATCGTATGTTTTCTTTGCAGTCTTCCGTAGATGCACAGAATATAAGAACCGGACGACTTTCCTTGGATGATTGGAATCGTTTGACCAGAAGTGCTACCGAGATTGGTATGAGTAAGCTGGTTATTGATGATACACCCGGTGTTACGGTTAATGAAATGCGTTCCAAGCTTAGAAAAGTTAAGCTTCAGATGGGACTTGATATCGTAATCATTGACTACCTGCAGCTTATGTCGGGAAGTGGAAAGAGTGAATCGCGTCAGAATGA
>JAKSRU010000138.1 GCA_024403475.1 Lachnospiraceae bacterium
TACTCTCAGTTATCTGACGTTATCTTTCAGTTATCGATTTTATCTTTCAGTTATCTGAGTTTATCCCTAAGCTGTGTCTTGTCAGACAACTTGTTCTTGGTTTCATGCTTGCACTCAAGCTTAATCTGCGCCCCGGGAGTACTTCCGACCACGCAATCGGTAACACTCTGCCTGAAGAACTCTTTTCTGGCTTCATTGGTTTCATCGCCCTTGAGCTGGTCGATTTCCACTCTGGTCTGAACATCTCCGCCCTCCATCAGTTCCGGAGCAAGAGTGACAATGATTTCCTCGCCGGTTGACTCATTCTCAAGTCCGATATGAAGCGCTCCATCATGCTTTTCATCATCATATGAAAAGCCCTTGAATTCAAAATTGTGCTCCTCAAAGAA
Organism: Lachnospiraceae bacterium; assembly: GCA_024403475.1. Lineage (GTDB taxonomy): Bacteria > Bacillota > Clostridia > Lachnospirales > Lachnospiraceae > AC2028. Next base: position 390 of record JAKSRU010000138.1, read on the forward strand.
ATCGATAATCTCTTCGCTGATATTCTGACGCGAAAAGGCATTGTTCATATTCATGATTCCTCTAAAGAAAATCATGGAAGCAGCAGGATAAATCTTGTTGTTCATAGTATCGATGTATTCCTTGAGCTGATCGGTAGAAAGCTCCTTTCCATCCTCAGATTCAAGAAGCTGCTTAATACTGTTGACCTGACCGAGCAGGTACTCAAACTGATTCTGTCCGTCCTCTCTGATTCCGGTATACTCGCTGATATCAACTCCAACGATATCCTCTTCCAGCTGTCGGCCGGTCTTTGCCTCAATCTCAGCCTTTACCTCCGGAGTAATAGATCTCTGACCTTCAATCATCTCTGAAATCTCTGTAGAAAGCACAAGCGCAAGCTTATAATAATTCTCCCACTCCTGATGCTTGCAATCAGCCTTATAAATCTCTTCGATTATTGCAATAGCACTGTCCTTGGCTACTGCAATAGCAGCCTCATAATTTCCGATATTGTACTGAGCCACTGCATCATTTATTGCTCTTTGAAGCTCAAGCATCTGATTTTTTGCATACTTTCTTCCCTGATAATCCTCATCCAAAGCAAGCATCAAGGTCTTAGCTTCTTCGATATAATCATTAGCAAGTGAAGAAGCCATCTCCTGCTTTTGCTTGTCGTCACTCTGAAGCTTCTGAAGCTCATCTGCATATTCCGCATACTGCTTGTTGATATCTGCAGTAATATTTTGCATGCTGGCATTGATGCTGGTGTGATAGTTTTCTACAAAATCACCCTGCATCTTGCTGAGTGCCTTGCTCAGCTCCTTGCGGTTTTGCTCAATCTGTTCCATATACTGCTGATACTGCTTGGGATCCTCAAAATTCATGGAATCCAGCATATTCTGACGGCTTCTGTCAAGCTCGTTCATCATCATCTCTGAGGTTTGACGATTAAGTCTTACCTGCTCATTCATATTGCCGGCTACGACGCCTCTGAAGTTGCCGATAGAGTTGCTTACTCTATTGGTCTGAGCTCGTCTTTCCTGTTCCTGACGCTGCTGAGCCTGTCTCTCCTGCGCCTGACGCTGCTGCGCCAACTGCTGTCTATAGGCTTCTGCCTGCTGTCTCTGACTCTGCTCTGAAGAAGTATAAATTGAATTGTTGTTAGAACGAATATATCCGCGCTCGCTTCTTCTCTGCGCCTCATACTGATTGGCCACTTCACTTGCTCTTCTTCTGCTATTTCTTGCACTGGCGGCACTTACCGAGTTACCTACCGATGCAGCCATGCCGATGGCATATGCCAGAAGAAGAATTCCGCCTGATACTCCACTCATATTATTTCTCCTTTACCTTATTCTCCTCATCTTCGTCTCAATCGATTTTCCTGTCTCACGAAGCGTAGTGTTCGTGTTGGTACGAAGTTGATCTACATCTGTGGCAAAATTGATGGTTCCGTCATCCGTATCCAAATGTATACTCTCGCATACATGCTGATAAATATGACGTGAATACTCCTCATTCTCCACACCGTTATAATCTATATACAGTACAATTCTGTTCTCTACCTTGCTGTCCTTCTCATAAGGAACAATATATACAAAAACAACAGTATCCATTGAATTGGTAAAAACCAGTTCCAGCCATTGCCTGGTGTCCTCTTTTTCATAGGTTTCACCGTACTGCATTCCCATATAAGCAAGATACTGCGGATTGCCTGCAGTCTCTTCATCCGCATATTTGAAATGACTTTCTCTCTCATTCCAGCGAAGATTTATTTCTCCTTCGAGAAAATCGATGATATTTTCACCCCAGTCTGCTCTCTCACAGGCTGCACTGTATCTGGCCTTATAAAGTGTGGCCGCGTGATCCCATGCAGCATTCATTTTATCGAGCTCTGCGATAACCTCTTTGATTTCATCAATACCGAAGCTATCCTCTCTCTTTAAGTATTCCATAGGACCCAAATCGTCCACCAATGCCAGCTCATTGTTGAGCTCCTCAATGCGTTTTAAGGCCTTGTCGTACTCTCCCGAACTCCAATAGGTAATACTCGTCTGAGCCTGTTCTTTTTCCTCGTCACTCAGCGCCTCGTATACCTTATCCTCTTCCAAAGCATATTTAATCCAGTCTGAGCACTCATCCTTGAGCTTGATATCCATAAGCTCCAGCTTGCTCGAAAGAATCTCATACTGCCTGCTCCACTCGCCATACCGCTCATCTACATCAAAGCCCAATCTGTTGAGTCCGGACCTGGCAGATATAAAAATCGCTATGGCCGCTTCCCGCAAGCCCTGCTTAGCCATATTTGATGCGTCATCTATGGCAGTGCGAAAGGCATTTATTCTGCGCGGGAAAAACTTCTCGTGCGGCTTTCTCTCGACATCCATCTGAGCTATGCCGGCTTCTGCCATATACTTATTTACTTCCTGCTCGCCTACCTCATCCTTGTGATCAGCATTCTTCTTAAGCTCTGAAACCATACTTTCCAGCTGCTTGTTTTTATCCTTCCACAAGCGCTCGGTCTCTTCTATTGATCTGCGAAGTCGCTGATAATCACTATTCGTCTGCAGATAAGTTGATTCTATCTGAGTACTCAAGCTGTTCTGATACTCTCTGAGAAGCCTCTCGTATTCCTTCTGAACAGACTTATCATGCTGATTAAGTCCGTTGCGCATTTGCTTCTCATATTCCTCCAGACGACGCTTGTTGGCCTCGGCATCCTGACGACGCATTCTGTTCATCTCACGGTTTTGTTCATCCAATTCCCGCTGAAGCTGACTTATTTGATTTTCAAGTCGACGAATGTCATCCATACAGGTCCGTTACTCTTTCTTACCGAGCTTAAGCTCACTCTCTATTTCTGCGGTCTTACGTGCCTTGGCATCTACAAAAATACGTATCTGCTCTTCTATTCTCTCGATATCCTTCTTGGCGTTTTCAATCAGCTCCTCGATAGCGGTTACATCCTTGTCCTCGTAATATTTAAGAATCTCCGCATCTACATCATAATTTCGCTTGATTTCCTCAATCTCATCCTTGTATGATTCGTAATCCTTGTCATACTCAGCCTTTATCTTATCCAGCTTATCGATAAGCTTGGCCTTATCATCGGTCAGCTTCTGCTTATCGGCTTCAATCTTTTCAATATCACCGCTCAAGCTTTTTACATTCTCAGCCAGTTCTGAATGCTCTGCACTGAGTGTGTTTTTCTCGTTCGTCAACTGCTCTTTTTTCAACTTTTGTGTCTCAATCTCTGTATTAACCGCAGAAATATTCTCGAGCAGACTCTTGGTGTCATCCTGAAGCTCGTGAAGCTGATGCTGAGCACCGGTAGCCATTGTCTGAATCTCCTGAGAATCATAAGCAGTCATGCGCTGGTTAACAAAGAGGTTGTACTTTGTATAATTCTCCGGCGCAAATTCAATCTTAACCTCGCCTGCAAGCATAGGGAAACTGCGATCGACCTCGGTAGCGCCGTTTCTGATTACATCAATTTTGATATCCTTGTCGCTGGTAACCATTACATATGCAGGGCAACCGACAACATTCGGCTTAAACACAATACAATTTTCAGAAGGAATTTCACTCACCAAAAAGTTGTTAAACTGATATGTATCCATTCCCTCCTTGCGAATAGAGAGAAAATTCCTTTCAGCCCCATCGCTCTCCAAGTACACTTCAATCCCTGAAGTTTTCTCATTCACGATCTCATTGAGCAGGTATATTTTTACACAATCCTTTTTGAACAACTCATAACTCATAATCGCCGCTAACCTCCGCCTTGCGCTTTAGTTCTCTCCATGTATTCAGGCCATATTCCGAAGGAACTCCGACCAAATAAATATTCTTTTCCGTGACCTTAATCTCTACGTTTCTCTTGTCCGTAGAATAATACTCATCCGCACAAGACCTGTATCTATCAGACATCAACAGAATTCTTTGATTCGACGAGCCTCTGTAAGGCTTACCGTCATCCAATTCCTTGATGTATTTTCCATCGATAATAATATCCGCCGCTTTTATCAGCGCATCTATTGCCGGATCCTTTTTATCCTTAAGCTCTTCCAGCAAAAAACCGGTGTAGATAATTACACCGTAGTCTTCTCTTTTTTCCCTGATGAGCTTAATCATCTCTGCCAGCCCCTCGGCCTGCAAAAAAGGTTCGCCGCCGCTAATTGTAATTCCTTCTGTACCCTCTACCTTAGTCAGTTGCTCTGCCAGATACTCTGCAGTTACAATTCTTGATTTCGCACGATTCATTTCGTGAGCTATGCAGCCCGGGCAATCAAAGCAGCAGCCGTGTACCCACAACGCGCTTCTTGTATAGGGTCCGAGAACCTTGGTCTCATTGACCCAATATGAAATATTCAGTTCTGCCATACCAACCCCATAAATCTAACTTACCGTTTATAACAAACAATGGCGAGAAAACCAACGGAGATTTTCTCGCCCTGATACCGAACGCCAATCTTTCGGCACAGACTATCCCAATCAGAGAATTCCGGCACGTATATTAGCAGTTCAAACCATAATTTCTAACCAGCGCCTCAAGTCCACCCTGGAAGCCTGAAGCAACTGCATTAAATTTCCATGCTCCGTTGTATCTGTAAATCTCACATACAACAAGTGCGGTTTCTACTGAGAATTCCTCCTCAAGATCAAAACGAATCTGATCAACACCCTGCATATCGAATTCATTCTCAATTCTTGCTACACGGATGTATGCATTTGATACCTGACCAAAGTTCTGTCTTCTTGCAACCGCATCATGAATGGTAACACATACTGCAATCTTCTGAATTTCATCAGGAAGCTTATCAAAATCAATGATGATAACCTCATCATCGCCCTCACCCTCACCGGTAAGGTTGTCACCCTGGTGAACTACGGCACCATCTCTGCCGTTAAGATTGTTGTAAAATACAAAGTCCTCGTCTCTGAGGCACTTTCCGTTTGCCCCTAAAAGGAATGCTGAAGCATCAAGGTCGAAATCGAAGCCTCCATCATAGCGGTTTGTATCCCAACCAAGACCAACCAGCGCCATTTTAAGTGTGCTGTCGAGATTTACTCTCTGTCCCTTTTGAAGATTAATTGCCATATCACATTCCTCCTCACAAATATCCGTTAACGATAGAGCTGAATCAAAGAATCAAGTCTGCTTGCCTCTGCAACAGGCTGTCCGATTGCATTGAACTTCCACTCACCGTCTCTTCTGTAAATTTCTCCGACTACAAGACCGGTCATATTTGCATAATTCTCTGAAAGATTGAATCTGCAAATCTCTACGCGAGTATCCATGTTCACAAGACGGATAAACGCGTTCTTAATCATTCCGAAGTGCTGTCCCTTAACTCTCGCATCATAGATGTTTACAACAAACACAATCTTGGCAATCTGTCCGGGTACTGCCTGCAGATTAACCATAATCTGCTCATCATCGCCCTCACCTGCACCGGTAAGATTATCTCCCTGGTGAATGATTGAGTTACTTATATGTCTGAGATTTCCAAAATAAACAACACTGGTATTGAGGTCGGGACTGATTACTTTTCCGTTCTCTCCGCAAAGAATTGCTGAAGCATCGCAGTCTATGCTGGCGGGTTTGGGAGCAAAGAAGCCTCTCTTCTGCTCAACCTCGTCCCATCCGAGACCTACCATTACAGCCTTAAGTCCTGTTGCTGCTCCGTCAGTACTCTTTGTCAAATTTATTTTCTGACCCTTTTGCAAATTAACACTCATACCGATACCTCCCAAGATAAATCTTGTCAAATATACCTTGCAGCAAAGCAACCCTTACGATTGCTTTGCCGCCTATATTTATTTAATTCTTGCCGGCTCCTACGCATGCCTTTCTGATAAGGTCTACAGGAATCATAGTAAATGCAAGTGCGAGAGTTACTACCCATCCGAGAGGTCCGAAAGGAGTGCAGCTGAACATCTCTCCGATCCAGTCGAAAGGATGAACAGGAATAAGAGCTGCGTTTACGATTAATGCCTGAATAGCTACAATTGCAAACCATACCTTGAGGAATCCGGGGTTAGCACCGAGATTCTTGAAGATACCGAAGCCCTCGTCTCTAACGTTAAATCCGTTGAAGAGTGCTGCAACGATGAAGAGTACGAAGTAAGCGGTGGTATGCTTTTCAGGGCTGTATACTCCATCAGTTGTGAAGAACTGCTGGAAGAAAGGAACCTTGAAGAATACAAAGCTTACAGCGGTGAGCCAAATACCCATAGTGAGAATCTGACCTGCCATCTTCTTGCTGATGATGCTCTCGTCTCTTCTTCTGGGCTTCTCGTTCATATATCTCTCAAGAGCAGGCTCGTTACCAAGCATGATAGCTCCGAGACCGTCCATTACAAGGTTTACAAACAAAAGGTGTGTAACCTTGAGGGGCTCGTCGATTCCGAAGAAGGGGCTGATTGCACTTACTACTACTGCAGCTACGTTAATAACAAGCTGGAACTTACAGAACTTAAGGATGTTGTTGTAAATGG
>JAKSRU010000139.1 GCA_024403475.1 Lachnospiraceae bacterium
GATGCATATTTTTCTCTGATTATTCCGTCAAAACCGGTCACTGCTATATCTTTAGGAACACCGATATCATGATTTATCAAAACATCGCAGGCAGTCAATGCCATAGTATCATTAGCACAGACTATAGCTTCCGGCAAATCCTGCGGATTCTCTATAAATTTTTCAACAACTCCTATTGTAGGAAAATCATAGAACTTTCCATATCCGAGCTGCGTCCCTTCATCAAACTCAATTCCGTACTGATCCAAAACATCTCTGAAAATTTTATATCTTCTTTCAGATACAATATTACCTTCCATTCCGGCAATAAAATTAATCTTCTTAAAATTATGTTCTGTGATCAAATGACGTACAAGCTGACCGAAGGCCTGCTGCTCTTCATACACTATATTAATTGCATTATCGAACTGTGTATCACAGTCCAAGATAATAACAGGCTTTGCAAATTCTGTGGTTCTGTCTACAATCTCTTGAATGATTGCATTGTTTTTTATATTTCTTCCGTGAATTACACACGCATCTATTTTTTCATAGGGAATAAGCCCGAACACGCATCTTTCTCCGTGATCGAACTCTGTATCCTGCTGCATATCTGTAGTTGCATTAAAAATAAGAGTTTTCCAGTTTCTTTCACTCAGAAAACGCTGCAGAGGAAATATTAATTCTTGAACATCCTCATTTTGCATTTCGGCTAAACACAGCGCAACTGTTCTGAAGCCGTGAATCATCAAATCACCTCTTACTCTTTCCAGGTATATACATTATGGTACAGCTTATAATATCCGTTTCCGAGACGTTGTCCCTGAATCTGAATGGACATTTTATTCATTCCAAGTTTTTCAAGTGCAGCATTGGCATATCCGGTTTTATAGTCGTCCGTAGAATAAGCCTTCTCCACTGATGCGTACAAAGCTTCCGGAATAATAACGGAAAAGTGCTTATCTCCGGAACCGACATTAATCAAATCCGTTTTGCACTTATTATAATATTCATCCATCGACCAGGTTACATCAGACTCCTTCAAGCCGATTTCCGCCAATTTCTCCACAAGTAATGCATGCGCCTTCTCTTCGTCTGAAGGATCGGGGTCACCATATATATCCTCATAACGAAGCGGAGTCGGATGAACTACATTACCTTCAACCGTTGTTCCTTCCGGAATTGTAACCTCGGCAACTGCACCCTTTTCCAAACCTCTGTAGGTGAATGCATTGCATCTTGGAAGATTAACCGACATTCCGGTTCTTACATGTGAAAGCACAAAATCAGAATCGCTACAATTAAAATAATCATAGGTCGGAGGCACGGTATCATCCCATGTAACATCAGCATTATAAAAACCATCCGAGAGCTTTACTATATTCCAAGCATGATTTTGTCCCGAATAACCGACGCAGTAATAGCAGGGAATTCCTAATTGCTGTAAAATATACTGATTTGCACGAGCATAGCCCGCACATACTGTCTTTCCGTTTACCAGTGCACTGTATGCGCTCTGTCCCATCGGTGCAGTATCATCATATAGCGCTGTTCCTACCAGTGCATCATGAACATACTTTTCCTTCTCATAATCACTTGAAAGCTCCATTGCACCGGCTACTATTGAATTTGCAGCTGAATTGAATTTATCCTTAGCTGCTGACAAATCATTCACAATCGTGTAATAAGAAAGCGTAATCTCTACTACATTACCCGTCTTCTCATATTTTACCGAATATGAGGTCTCTAAATAGAACAGTTCGGGATGGTCGTTAACCACCGCCTCAAAGCATCTTTTCAAACCGGTAGTCGAAATATTCTTAACCGGAGCAAAGGAGCTCTTAATTGCGGATGCATTAGCGTATATCTGCTTGTATACTTCCCTCTCCGATTCGTCCAGCATCTCATAATAAGGATAAATAACTACATCAAAATCAAGAGCCGAACCGGTATCTCCTGTTCCAAGGTCGTCTCTTAATTCTTTTGCCGTATCATCTGATACCTGAACCTCTGAAGCTTCTACCGGCTGGTATCCTGTGAGCATTCCAACGCCGTCAGGCAAGGTTGAAATAGCATAATCCGGCAACTCATCTGCATTATCCGGTACCGTTATCTCGTCTGCGATATCTCTTCCGAAGGGAAGATTAAAATAATCCGCAAATCCACCGGGTTTAAATATCTGTACAAAGCCTTTGGTATTCTCGTCACCATACAAAAAGTTTGATAACTTCTGTGACAGAGCGGGATTCATTGCACATATGAGCACAAATGCGCACACTGCCAACACCAGGCCCGCCAAAACATAAAATATCTTTTTAACTACTTTCATCTTCGTATTAAAAAAAATGCTGCACCGGACTCTCCGATGCAGCTAATTTTCTTCTCTTTCTCTTATGCGTTTTCTTCTGAAGACATAGCATTAACAGCCTCAGTAATTTCGAGCATAGCTTTAGAGATTTCAAGCAGAGTCTTGGAGATTTCCTCATTAAGCCCCTTAGACTGCTGAGAAAGTGCACCTACTTCCTTAGCAACTACGGCAAATCCTCTTCCTGCATCACCTGCTCTGGCCGCCTCAATACTTGCATTGAGTGCAAGAATATTCTGACGTCCCTGAATACTGTTCAGGCTCTTAGTCTTATCCTGAATAATACCTACAAGTGCCTCGCACTTCTTAATGCTGTCTGATACCTTAGTCCAATTGTTCTGAGCTACAAGCTCCAACTCCTGATTATTAACATCACTAGCCATATTTCGTATTCCCCTTTATTTATTTTGAAGAACCCTTTACGCTTAACAGCATAACTATGTACTTTTTAATACATAATGTATTTTACCATAAAACATTTCATATGTAAAACAAACAGTTTATTTTTAATAAATGCTTAATTATTGTATATATTGCTAAAAAAATAACTGCAAACATACTCTTCTTTCTGTTGAAACCCTTCTCCATAAATGGTAGAATGTATAAGGCTAAACGTAATTCAAACACAAGATGATGGATTACAACGACATTAATTATTACATTACAGGAGGCTGCTATGAACGTTACAGAAGGTATTACCGGACGCAGAAGTATTCGTCAGTTCACCGATAAACCCGTCACTCATGAGTTGATTGAGAAATTGGTGGCTACAGCATCAATGTCCCCCAGTTGGAAAAACACTCAGGTTACCAGATACATCGCACTTGAGGGCGATGCCAAAGCAGCTCTTGCAAAGTGCACTACCTGTTGGGCTAAGAATGGTGACATCATCAATAATGCACCTGTTGTTATTGCTATTTGTGCAGTCACCAAGAGAAGTGGTTTTGAGAAGGATGGTTCATTCTCTACAAGCAAAGGCGCTTCATGGCAGATGTTTGATACAGGCATCGCTACCCAGAGCTTTTGTTTAGCAGCTCACGAAGCAGGTCTTGGTACCGTTATTCTTGGTCTTTATGACGACAACGCACCTGAGGTTATAGGTGTTCCCGAAGGACAGGAGCTCATCGCTCTCGTTCCCGTTGGATATCCCGCTGAAGAACCCGTTGCACCCCGTCGTAAGGAAGTATCAGAAATTTTATCTTATCGTTAATTCACAGCCGGGATTCACTCCCGGCTGTTTTATGGAAACTTTTGCAAAAGCTAAGGCTTCCAAATCAGAAAATCAATGAAATGAGGCACAGTTATGCGACATTTAATGAGTCCACTAGACTTTACTACCGAAGAACTCAGTAAGCTCTTCGACCTGGCAAATGATATCGAGAAAAATCCCGGTAAATATGCTCATGCCTGCGATGGAAAAATTCTTGCCACCTGCTTTTATGAGCCCAGCACAAGAACAAGACTTTCCTTCGAATCAGCCATGACCCGTCTCGGCGGCAGCGTAATCGGTTTTTCAGATGCGAATTCCTCTTCTGCAGCCAAGGGCGAAAGTGTGTCTGACACTATCAGAGTTATCTCAGCATATGCAGATATTTGTGCAATGCGTCATCCCAAGGAAGGCGCTCCTATGGTAGCTGCTTCCAGATCACTGATTCCCGTAATCAATGCAGGTGACGGAGGACATCAGCATCCCACTCAGACTCTTACAGACCTTCTGACAATCAGAAGCCTGCACGGTGACCTCAACAACTTCACCATCGGTCTTTGCGGAGATCTTAAGTTTGGCCGCACCGTTCACTCTCTCATCAACGCCCTTGTTCGTTATGAGAATATCAAATTCGTATTCATCTCTCCTCCGGAGCTTCGTGTACCTGACTATGTTACCGATATGCTGGATAAAAAGCAGATTGCTTACGAAGAGGTTATTAAGCTCGAGGAAGTTATGGGTGACCTCGATATGCTCTATATGACCCGTGTACAGAAGGAGCGTTTCTTCAACGAGGAGGATTATATCCGTTTGAAGGATTTCTACATTCTCACTCCCGAAAAGATGGAGCTTGCCAAGGAAAATATGCTTATCCTCCATCCCCTTCCCCGTGTAAACGAAATCTCTGTAGAGGTTGACGATGATCCCCGTGCTGCTTACTTTAAGCAGGCTCAGTACGGTGTATATGTACGTATGGCTCTCATCCTTACCCTCTTGGAATTGGCATAATTGATTATTCGGCTTTATGCCTGATAATTTGCAGTAATACATTTAAGGAGACAAACAATGCTTAACGTTGGACAGATTGAAGAAGGCTTTGTACTTGATCATATAAAGGCCGGAAAAAGTATGGATATATACGAGCATCTCGGGCTCGATAAGATGGATTGCACTGTAGCAATCATAAAGAACGCACGCAGTAAGGTAATGGGAAAAAAGGATATTCTGAAGGTTGAATGTGACATCGACACTCTCGACCTCAATGTACTTGCATTTATCGACCACAACATCACCATCAATGTAATCAAGAATGGTGTCATCGTAGAAAAGAAGGTTCTTTCACTTCCTCAGTCGGTAAAGAATGTAATTCGTTGTCATAATCCCCGTTGCATTACCTCTATTGAACAGGGACTTCCCCATATCTTCTTCCTTGCAGATGAAGCAACAGAGACCTATCGCTGCAAGTACTGTGAAGAAAAATATAACGAAAGAGCATAATTCTCAAAAATAATACAAGCCCTGAACCTCGTAATTGAAGTTCAGGGCTATATTTATTGCCATAATGCATCTTTATTAACGCATTGAACAATGCACTTAATAATGCTTTTATTTACGCTTTGATGCTCGTCTTTCTGCAACCTTTTTACGAATCGCAGCTACAATCATCAGAATTATTCCTGCAAACAAGCTCACTACCGTAAGTGTTGCAAAAAAACTTCCGATACCTTCGCTATTGGTTCCCTTGGTGTAATCATTCAGAAGCAACATATAAGTCACTCCAAGAGAAACACAGAACACTCCGATAAGTGCAACTCCAATAGAAAGCATTTTTAAGGTTTTATTCATTACAGTGCAGCCTGTAAGCATTGCCGCTCCGATTCCGCCGGTTATCGCAGCGGCCAGCATAATCATCTTGCCGGTATTCATTCTGCCGATTCCTCGACCCTCTGTCACAAACACCACCAGTAAAATCACATACGCTATCATGCAAAGCACACCCAGCCACAGCATCAGCTTATACAGCTTTTCCTTCTTAGCTGCGTTGTAATTCTCTCTGCCGGTCTCGCTTCCGGAATTGATCACCATATCAGAAGCTTTTATTTTTTTGTTACTGTTACTCATAGTTTACCGCCACTTCTCTTAACCAAAACTGATTACGGGATCCTTAGGCTGCTCATCTAACTTTTCAACCGAAATTGCATGAAGAACAGGACCCTCTCCCTTGTAATCAGAGAAGTATTCCTTTGTTAAGGTAGCTGTAAGATTAATCCAATCTTTATCCTTAAGTGAATCAGCCTCTGAGTATTCACAGGCATATCCTAAAAATGCCATATCATCTGCACAGCAGGTCATAGCCATACGACCGGGGATAAAATATCCCTTAGGGAATTTATCAGGATGCATAACTAATGTCTGCATAACAAGACGCTTGCCAAAATAGCGCTCAGCATGCTCCATGCAGTCAAGATACCAGATACCGTAGGTATTGTTATCAAGCACTATCTCGTCCTGAGTAAGATCGTAAGGAAGATCCTCCTCAAAGATTTCATCTATCTCGCCGTTTGAATCCTCAAAAACCACATCTGCGCTTGCATTAACTGCCTTAACATTGCGGCGATATGTAGGAAGGTCCTCTCTTACATTGTCACAGCGGTTAAATATAATCATTTCAGAATTTCTAACCATCTCTGTGAAGAGAGAGCGCATATTTGAATAATACATAGGGAAGGTTGCACCGTCGATAACAGTAATCTGCTGCTCGCATCTCCAGTTCCAAGGGAGCTTACAGTTCTTAAAATTCCACATACCGTTATACTCGATAATAATACGATCGGGCTTAACCTTACGCTCTAACTGGCCAAGCTTGGTGGTGTTAAAATCCGCCTCGTCTTCAATAACTTCCACTACTGTTCTTGTCTTGGCAAGAAGCTCGGGTGAGTATTCCACCTCGCCCTCCTCGCATACAATAAGAAGAGTAGTACCCTTAATCTGAAAATAGTTCTGTGCAATTGTAAATGCAATAAACTGTGATTTTCCGGCTTCAAGAAATCCGTTAATCATATATACTGACTTGGTTTTCATTATAATCCTCGCATTACATATTCTTTATGCAAAAAGCTCCTTGAGCTTATCCTCTTTAAGGTCTGAACCAATCACACAAATCTTACCGGTAACCTGTGCCTTACCTGAACGAACCTCAGACTCTTCGGGAACATAATCGTAATAAATCCATGTGCCATCCTCTGCAGGAACCATTCCCTTAGC
>JAKSRU010000014.1 GCA_024403475.1 Lachnospiraceae bacterium
GTTCAGGAACGCAAGGTTAAGATGGGTAGATTTCAGATATACAATAACTGGTCGCCTTATCTAGTAAATGATTTGGAAAATACTGTATGGCTTGGCTTGGAATATTTTGTTCAGGAGCATGATGAATTTTGGGATATGAAGGATGATGCATTCTCGGAATTTGCTGTGGACGAAATGATAAAGCTCGGATTGATAGACGACAGGAGTGCAGTTCTTGATACCCATGTTGAAAGGGTAAAGAAGGCATATCCGGCATATTTTGATACATATGACGAGATAGATACTTTGGTTGATTTTATTAATCAAATTCCTAATCTGTATTGTGTTGGAAGAAACGGACAGCACAGATACAACAATATCGATCACTCAATGTGTACTTCATTTGAGGCAGTTAAAAACATTGTTGGCGGTGTGACGGATAAGACAAATGTATGGAATGTAAATACTGAGAAGGAATATCATGAAGAAGGGAAAACGGATGTCAAATAAAGGCTTTTCTTTGGTAGAGATAATAATTGTTATAGCTATTATGGTTGTTTTAGCCGGTATGCTGGTGCCTATGTTTGTTCTCTATGTGGAAAAAAGCAGAGAGTCGATGGATATCGATAATATGCAGATCGTATATGACGTAGCTAATGCAGCGTATTCTTCTGAAGAAAATGAGGCCGGAGTTATGTACTATTACGGCAGAGAAGAATTGATGGAAGCTGTTCCTACTGTAGGCTATGGAAAGGGTGGAGTGGTTAACGGTGGAAGAACCTTCCCTAATCCTTGCTGCGAAGATGGCGAGTATGATCCTTCGAAATCATATGAAGGTAAATATATACAGGTTATTTTTCCTGATGCGGAATCCTCAGATACTATTGTTCATGTGCATTGGGTTGATTAATCATATATTATCCTATGCTTATATTATGAAAGAATTAACTAATAATGGATATAACCAAAAACAGCATATAGTTCATCCTATTGAACCCATTATCAAGCCTGAATCCAGAGTTTTGATACTGGGTTCTTTGCCATCTGTAAAATCAAGAGAGCAAAATTTTTATTACGGACATCCTCAGAACAGATTTTGGCAAGTGATTAGCAAAATATGTCACGCAGAATGTCCGTCAACCATAGAAGATAAAAAAGCATTACTTGTGAATCATAATATTGCGGTTTATGATTCTATATACGAGTGTGATATTATTGGTTCTGCGGATTCTACAATAGAGAATGTGGTGGCAACAGATATAGCAGCGCTTATTAAGGGGACCGATATAGGAATTATATATTGCAACGGAAGTACCTCCTACAAATATTGTGTGAAATATAATAAGAACTTGAGTATTCCGATAGTTTGTCTTCCGTCAACCAGCCCGGCCAATGCCTCCTGGAATGTGGAGGCGCTTGTAAGTGCTTGGAGCAGGATCAACAGATATTTGAATAGGTCAGATTATGATAGTCGATACTATTCATTAAGCACTTATGTTAAGGACAGGTTTGATATGAAGCTTTATAAGGCCTCTCTTGACGGAGGTTTTACCTGTCCGAATCGTGATGGAAGTAAGGGCGTCGGTGGTTGCATTTTTTGTGATAATGAAGGCTCCGGCCATTTTACCGGAAAGGCCTTGGACGAGGATAATTCCATATCAGTACAGCTTGAGAGAGCCAAGGCTCTTGTGAGGTCCAAAATGCCCAAGAATGGTGGCAGTGGGTATATCGCGTACTTCCAAGCATATACCTCGACATATGGACCTGTAGAACGCCTCAGAGAGCTTTACGAGGAGGCTGTAAATGATTCTGAGGTTAAGGTATTGTCTATAGCTACACGACCTGATTGTCTCGGTAAGGATGTAATTGCCTTAATCAGTGAAATGAGTAAAAAAATACCGGTATGGGTTGAGCTGGGGCTTCAAACCTCTAATAGCACTTCTGCTGTTATGATTAACAGATGTTATGATAACAAGGTTTATGTTAAGGCGGTTAATGATCTCAAGAAAGCAGGAGTAGACCATATAATCACGCATGTTATATTAGGATTGCCGAGAGAAACATGCGAAGATATGCTTGAGTCTGTCAGATATGCATGTAATGCAGGAACTGACGGACTCAAGCTTCAATTACTTCATGTGTTGACGGGAACAAAACTTGCCGATATGTATAATGCAGGTGAATTTGATGTGTTATCGATGGAGGAGTACACACAAATTGTCAGTCGGGCACTGGATATTATACCACCCGATATTGTAGTTCATAGAATAACAGGTGATGGTGATAAGAATAAGCTTATAGCACCTATGTGGAGCGCCGATAAAAAGCGTGTATTAAACTATATGAATAGTAATTTGTAAGAGAAAAAATGATTAATCCAAGAATAGATTCTGTTAAAAAGTTAATAGCTAAAGTTATTCCGATAGTTCTTGCATTGGCTATGGTTTGTTCCGCATGCGGCAAAAAGAATCCCGGTGATCCTGATTCAGTGCTTAATCCGGAGGGTGAAATTTCCGGTGACGGTTTGATGGGACCTGACGGTAATATTATTACTGATCCGGGTGATCCTTATGCAGCTCTTTTTTCTATGCCAAGACCTGATTATGATTGGAGAGAAAATGTATACAGGGAATATTCATTGGATTTTAAGCTTGAAGATAAAGAACCGTATCATATTTTTGATATCAACTCTGTAGATGGCAAGATTTTTGCTGTTGCTAAAATAAATGGCGAAACTGATGCAACCGATACAGTAAGTTATCAGCTTGCTCTTATAGATAATGATAATCCTGAGGATTATACACTCCTTGAAATGCCGGACGCAGTTAATACTTTTAGTAATTCCGGTGGCACCGGTATTTCAATCATTGATTGTGGTTATTCAGGACTTAAGGTATGCTTTGATGGTAGCGTAATCGGTCTTTTCTATGGGACAATCTGTTATGTCAATTCCGAAGGTAATCTGGAGATGTCGGGTGTCAGATATATGACTCATTGGAGTTCAGAGGGAGTCATTCTTTGGAATACAGATATTTCAGAGTACTTACCCAAGGAATACGGTTTTGTTAAGTATGCCAATCTGTTGAGTGATAAAAGTGCAGTAGTGTTTACCGAATGTGACTCAATTTATTGCTTTGTTATAGATGATAGAGGTGAGATTACTGCGGGTCGCGAGATTGACAGCAGAGACGGTTTATATAATGTTTCGGATATTGAGGCGGATTCACAAGGTCGAGATGTAGTTTTTTACAACAGAGGCTATAGTGAAAGCATTGTGGTAGGGGTTCCTGAAGGATCAGATGACACAGCAATTAATAATGCGAACGAGGTTGTTGATGCAAATGAAACAGCTAATGCTACTGACGGTGCGTTTGAATACATCAGATATGAGCAGTTTTTCGTAGATGCGGCTTATTTTGATGCAGAAAATCTATCCTTGACGGAGGGCGTTGTCATTCCTTATGAGATTAAGAAGAATGATTATTATTCAATCAACAGAGGAATTGGCTCAGATTTTATATATTCAAATGAGGATGGTGTTTATTCGTTCAATATAGGTGAAAGTAAAGCTACTCCGGTGATGAACTATGTCAACTCGGATTTTAGAGGCTATTTCTTTACAGATGTCGCGGCTGTCGAAGCTGATAAGCTGATGGGTATTTTTACTACCTATGACGAAGGAATCATGGTTGCCGCCGGATTTGAGGCGGTAAGCAAGTCTGCACTTGCTGATATTCAGACGGTTAAGCTGGGAGTATATGGTGCGGACAGTACCATTAAAAAACTGGTCCGCGAGTATAATAATTCAAATCACGAATATAGGGTGGTTATTGATGATTATGCGCAGATAGAAATTGCAGGATTTTCAATTGATTCAGCGCAGAGTGAAATGGTTAACAGTCGTTTAGAGAAAGAGGACGATGGTTATTCAGGTAATGTTGTTATTACCGAACAGGATTATCATGAATATGTTAAAAGGATGCAGCTTGAACTGTTGAGACAGGATATTCTTAACAGAACCGGACCGGATTTGATTATGGTAGATCCTAATCTGTTCGATTATTGCGGGCTGGCAGATACGGGATTGCTTGTTGAATTTGAGGAGTTGGCTGCGGAGGATGTTGAGATATCCGGAGCAAACGGAGATAAGCTCGATGAAGCATATCTTATGAATGTAATGGATGCCTATGCTATTGATGGAAAGCATTATCTGTATATGTATGATTTTTACTACAACATATTTACCGGCAGAGCTTCGAGCAGCATACTACCTTCAAATACCGGATGGAGCATTATTGATTTTGATATTACATACAGTCCGTATCATGTAGGCGGTACTTCGTTGATGGCGTATGATTTGAATAACGCGCCCGTAATGATTGCCTATAAAACCAGAACGCAGTTTGTCGATATTATGACCAGATATACCGGTTCTGAATTTGTGAATATGGATACGGGCTTATGTGAGTTTGATTCGGAGGATTTCATTTCATTACTTAAGTATGCAGGCTCTTTGGCTGTTAGTAATGATGATTCTCTACCCGTATATTCGGATATATCTGTATCCTACAGAAATGACTCTGTGCTTATTAATGAAAATTTGCTTGGAATGGGTACCCCTGAAGGCTTTTGGAGTGATATGTGCAGGAATTTTGACGGAGATTTTTCATGTATAGGTTTCCCGAGCAGAAGCGGAAATTCCGGAAATAGTGGTACGATTTCAATGGCAGAATTGCCTATTGCAATAATCAGAAACGGTAATGTGGATGGGGCATGGAGCTTTGCCCGAGAGTTTTTCTGCGATAAGTATCAAAATGGCATTATTAACAGAGGCTGCGGAATACCTGTGCTTAAGGATTCCTTTGATGCATGGTTTTCAGAAGGAATGTCGCGTTCGGCAGGGCTGTATTGTGTTGATGAGTCGGGTAATAATGTGTTTTGTCCCAACACATATATTGCGGAAGGACAGTATTGCACCGTTTCTTATATGATGGAAGATGATGCATTATTAGTAAAAGAAAGTATCATTGCCTGTGATGAAAGAGAGTTTACTAATCCTGCAATTACTCAGATTATAAAAGAAGAGACAGATAGATTCTTTGCAGGTGGTATAACCGCCGAAGAGACAGCTGCAAATATTCAAAAAAGGGTAACCGAATATCTTGAAGAGCAATAAGACGAAAGACAAAAATATAATTACAAATCAGACGAATAAGAACGAAAGCGGAAAAATAAAAAAATTCTTTCGCGGATTTATACCTAAGCATGTAAGCAATAAAGTGGTGGTTGATGTCTATGATGTACTCAGGGTGTTTCAGCATGCGAGCCGTAAGGATTTCAGTAAAAACTATGAGTATAATCGAAACGGTTTTGCACAGCATAAGTCTGATATCAAACAGAAATTGGGGTTTATAGAGGATCAGAATTGCTATACCGATATGAAATACGGCAAGCATAGTATCAGATTTTGTGGCTGCGAGATTATAGCAACTTACAATGCTTTGTATTCAATACATGGTTACAATCCGATTGCATTTACTGATATGATTAGGGAATATGAGTCAGATGGAATGGTGCTTTCAGGAAGCTTTGGCACGTCTCCTAAAGCAATAAGATACTTTCTGGAGCGTCACGGATATCGCACTGAATTTACTACCAAACTGTCGAAGTTCGATGAAGTGGCGAGCAGGAGTGATTCGTTAATTCTTACCATTTATAATGATGGCAGTAATATTATGAAGGCTGTTCATACAGTCAATGTATCCAAGGCTAATGGTAAATATATAGCACATAATGTTTATGGAAATGGTGTGGTGGCCGGGCCGTTTGATTCGATGATTGCATTGATGCAGGGCATTAACAATGGACGATCAAAGGAAATATCATTAATAGGTGTTAGCGTTTAGTAGTATTTATCGATTATAGCCTGTAGAGAACCATCATTGATCATTTCTTCAAGAACTTTGTTTATTTTTTCTTTGAGTTCAGGGTTATCCTTGGGAATAACAATACCAAATTCTTCGACATTATCCAGCTGCTGCCAGGTAATCTCAAAAATGCTGTCTTCAGTATTGCAATAAACTTCAGCAACAGTACTGTCTACAAAAATTGCATTTACTCGAGCAAGTGACAATTCTTCAAAACAACTGATAACCTTTTGGTAGCCGTAGGTATCGCAGGTAAGGTTATTAGTAGATATATAATCTGTGATGAAGGCTTCCGAGGTCGTCCCCTTCTGATAACATATGCTCATTCCCTCAAGTTTGGAAGGCTCTGTAGGCTTGTTCTCAGAAGCTTTAAGCGTAACGATGCAGGGATAATTCTGGATATATGGTATTGAAAAATCGTATTCCTGCATTCTGGCCTCAGTAATAGTACACGCTGAAACAATTATGTCGTATTTTTTATCATTTAAGCCGTCGAATATTTCATTGAAGGGAGTGGCGATATATTTCACTTCCATACCAAGGCGTTTGGCAATCTCAGTACTTAAGTCAATATCAATTCCGGTGAAGGTGCTTTCATCCTCTTCATAATACTCGAAGGGAGGATAGGACATGGCAATGCCAACTGTTAATGTGTTTTTATTAGAAAAGCTACAGCCAACTAATGAGATACATGCTATCACTGCAGAAAGTGCTAAAGCGGCAAATTTCTTCATTGTAATAATGGTCCTCCGGATATTGTTACCGTTATAACTATCTATTGGGGTTCTACAACATGTTTACGTTTCTTTTTCTTGATTTCTATTTGTGCAAGAATAATTGCGATAAATATTAATGCACATCCGATTAATTCGCGAAGCGAAAGGCTTTCTCCGAGTATCAACCATCCTCCGAGAACTGAAAATGCTGATTCAAGGCTCATTACAAGACTGGCAATGGTAGGATTGAGTCCGTTCTGGCCGATGATCTGAAGCGTATAGGCAATACCGCAGCTCATAACGCCGGCATAGAGGATAGGAACCAGTGCATCCTTTTGAAGCATTGAATTAAGAACTACCTCTGCATTGGAAAAATCTACTTTAATATCAAATATATATGCGGGTATTGAAGATAGGGTTCCGGCTATCGCAAATTGAATGCAGGATAGTCGGACACCATCAACTAAAGGACTGTATTTATCAACAAACAGTATCTGTATTGAAAAGCAGATGGCACATGAGAAAACGATGAGGTCGTGAGTCTCTATAGAAAAGCCCTGACCGGCTTTAATGCATAGCAGATAGAGGCCGAATAGTGCAATGACAACACCTACCCAGACTGTCCAGGGACATTTTTTCTTAAGAAAAATACTCAATATGGGAACAATGAGGATATAACAGGCAGTTAGAAAACCTGCTTTTCCTGCAGAGGTTCCCATGGTGATACCAACCTGCTGGAGATTGGAGGCTACACATAGTGATATGCCGCATAGGATTCCGCCTACTATGAGGTTTTTGACGTCTGCCTTGGTTTTGGGCTTATCCTTACCTTTGGTTATTGCATCTTTGATAAAAATAACCGGTATTAATACGATAGAGCCTATTATAAAACGTACAACATTGAAAACGTAGGGACCGACAGCATCGCCGCCTACGCTTTGTGCTACGAAGGCAAAGCCCCAAATGGCAGCCGTAATTACTAATAATATTGAATTTTTGAGAGTTTTTTTATTCATAGGCATAATATATCATTATGGTATAAATATGGATATGGAGTTTTTGTATATCTTTTTTGGTAATCGTCGGATTTATATGTTAATATTACTAACAGTAAACTAAAGGCTTTGATTTGTTATAGATTTTGAGCACAATGAGACAGAATTTATCACATAAAAATGGTGAATCAAATAGTGATGTGCAGGCAGTCATTTTCGCGATTGTTGCAGGAGGGGTGGTTATTGCTTTGACAGCAGTACTCACCTTTTTGTTGTGCTTAAGAACAGTGCCGAAGTTTGAGGTTAAGAACCTGGAGCTTGGTAAGCCCGTACCATCAAAGGTATATAACTATGTAACAGGTTTACCCATTATGCATGATGGTATAGAGGTAGACTATTCACAAGTAGATAATATGAATGAAGGTGACTATGAGGTTGTGGTAAGCGGCAAGCTGGAATTTACCTGTGTACTGCATGTTCAGGATACGAAAGCTCCGTATATTAAGCTGCTGGGAGCATCAGATGGAACAAACTCTATGATAAATCCTGATAGCGGTGTATATTACAGTGCTATTGATGATTGTGTAATTCTTGAGCTGGGAGAAGTCTACAATGTGTTGGATATTGTGGACGAAATCGGTGATATATCTGACAGATATCAGGCTTCCGTAAATTGCAACGGTAGTCAGATTTCGATTTACAAGCATATCGATGGCACTAACTATTATGAGTCCTTCAGAACATCTGAATGCGGACAATTTGTTTATGATATTACGGTAATTGATTTGGCAGGAAATATATCGACTGCAACAGTAAATGCTAAGGTGGTTGATACTAAAGGTCCTAAACCTATTTTAAATGACAGCAGCAAATATTATGCTACTGATACGGAATTGGGGGTCTGGGATTTTGTTTCTGCAATAGAAGACCTTTCAGGAGTGGCAAGGTATTGCTTTGTAATCAATGGTATTGAAACAGATAATATTAGTTATACGCAGATTGGAAGCTATGATATAGCTATTAAGACTGTAGATAATCTCGGCAATGAGGCAGTCACTGATTTTACTGCTAACTTTGATAAAGCACCTGTGTTTGTCGGTGTGCGTGAGGAGATATTTATTCCTGTTGGCAAGGAATTTGATTTTTCACAGTATTTTAGGGCATTTGATAATACAGACGGAGATTTATCAGCGCATATATGTGTCAGCAGTGATACTCTTGACCTGATGCAAGAAGGAACATATCCATATGAATGCTGGGTAGCAGACAGTCATGGTATTTCGTCAACTTATTGCGGAACTCTCACGGTAGGTGCAGAGGACGGAAGAAGCTATAGTCTTACACCTGATGAGATTGATGTATTAAATGAATACGGATATTTTGAATATCAGCTGCTCGAGGAAGGCAACTATGATGCGATGACAGAGCTTGTAAGACCTACGTTAGTTAATCTGCTAAGAAGATACAATAACGGCGGATATTGCTTTGGTTCCGGCTATGTATATAAAGTGGATTCCGATTATCTGTATATCGGAACGGTAGATCATGTTATTACAGATATGATAGCTGATGTTGAAATCAGATTTTGCGATGATGATGAGACTACCATAATTGTGCCGGTGAGAGGATACGAGAGAGTTGATGCGGGAAGTGAAACTGCAATGTTTAAGATTCCTATATCATCTTTGCCGGCAAGTGTTCTGTTAGATATTAAGCAGGTTGTCGCAGATGAGGATATATACAGTGAATTGTCTGTCGGTCAGGAGATAGTTGCCTATTCCGGACACTGGAGTAATACAACTCCTACTATTCGTAAGCTATATATCAAGAGATTAGATGAAAAATTCCTGGACGGATCTATGCATTGTATTGTTACCAGCCACAATACAAAGGGTGGTATGAGCGGTTGCCCTATATTTGATTTACAGGGCAGAATGGTGGCTTTATGCGAAGGATATTGGGGACGTTTTAATTATGATATCTATGCTTATGAATATGAAGGTTATCAGCAAAGAATTGAAGGGCTTAGTGAGCTTTACGAGAGAGTAAAAGAAATGCCTTACGACGAAGTTGGTTAACCCAATATTAAGAAAACTTAACTTTTTTTTCCCTATATCTTGTTATATAATCTAGGCGTAAAATACAATAATTTGTGTTTTTATGTTTTGAACAGTAATAGGTTATATAATGGGTAATTCAAGCGAGAGGAAAAATCAGGCAAGTCCTGCAAAAACAAATAAAACGAAGAAATCCAAACACACGCTCAGAGCGCAGTGGGGTTCTTCGCTTTTTTTGGTACCCAGCGTGGCGGGCGTATGCCTGTTTTTCTTTTTACCTTATCTGGTAGTAATCTATTATTCTTTTGTTGATAATCCGATATCGAAGAATTTTGCAGGCTTTTCTAACTATGTTTCGGTATTCAAGAATCTTGCGTTTAAGACGGCAATCAAGAATACCGGAGTCTTTTCTGCAATAGCAGTGCCGTTGGCGGTTATTTTTGCTTTGCTGTTGGCCCTTCTATTGGACAATAAAATCCCGTTCAGAACACAATTCAGAACCTTCCTTTTGAGCCCTATGATGGTGCCGGTTGCTTCCATTGTTTTGATTTGGCAGGTGCTCTTTGACTACAATGGTGCGGTTAACAGCGTTCTTACGAAATTTGGCGTTGATAAGATTGACTGGCTTAAATCGGACAAGGCAATTATTGTTATTGTTATTTTGTTCCTGTGGAAAAATATAGGCTATAATATGATTCTTTTCCTGGCAGCATTATCGTCGGTACCACAGGATATTATTGAGGTTGCAAGACTTGAGAGTGCAGGCAGCTTTAAGATATTTTTCATGATTAAGCTCAGATATCTGGTAAGTACTCTTGTGTTTGTAACAATTATGTCGCTTATCAACTCATTCAAGATATTCCGTGAGATATATTTGCTTACCACGGATTATCCGTATGAGAGTGTTTATATGCTCCAGCATTTTATGAACAATAAGTTTAAGACTTTGGACTATCAGACGCTAAGTGCGGCTGCAGTTATGATGAGTCTTGTTATGGTGCTTATTATCGTTGGCCTTTTTAAGGCGGAGGAGCATTTCAGTAAGGATCTCGACAGTTAAGAGGATTTGTTTTCGTGAAAAAAGAGATAGATGAAGCAAAACAAAACCGAATATATGCTCGAATGGGAAAAAGAAAGAAGATTTGGAAGGCAATCGGACTTGGAATAGCAACGTTAATTACTGCGTTCATTGCAGTGATTTTTCTGATGCCGATAGTGCTGACCATCACAAATTCCTTTATGTCCGCTTCGGAGATGGCGTCGAACTATGGAGCTATTTTTGCGACAACTGCGAACGGTGGTCGTAAGTTCGTGGCAGAATTGGTTAATCTTAAATTCCTTCCGGATATGGTTAGCTTTTCGCAGTACGGTACAGTACTTTTTCGCAGTCCCGAATATTTGTTGAAATTCTGGAACTCAATGATATTGGTAGTTCCTATTATGATATTTCAGCTTTTGGTGGCAGCAATCGCTTCTTATGGTTTTTACAGATATAAGGGAAAGGTCAGAGCATTTATATTCTTTGCATATATTATACTGATGCTTATGCCGTATCAGGTAACGCTGGTACCAAATTATCTGGTTAGTGATTGGCTGAAATTGATTGATACCTATTGGGCAATTTGGCTGCCGGGTATCTTTTCACCGTTCTCTGTATATCTGATTACCAAATATATGAACAGAATCCCTGTTTCTTGTATTGAGGCTGCTCAGATAGATGGAGCCGGAGAACTACAGATTTTCTTCAGAATATGTTTACCCTTGTGTAAGGGAATAATAATGTCTACTGCGATTTTGGTATTCATAGATTACTGGAATATGGTAGAACAGCCGCTGATTTTGCTGACTGATACAGAAAAGTATCCGTTATCGGTTTATCTGAGTAAGATTAACAGTGGCGAAGTAAGCTTGGCATTTGCTGTAGCAACAATTTATATGATTCCGACATTACTTGTGTTTTTATACGGAGAAGAATATCTCGTTGAAGGTATTACTTATCAGGGTGGAGTTAAGGCATAGTTGTCATAGTTTTTATTGGAGGATGCTATGAGTATAGATTTGGAAAGTACAAAAAAGAATAAGAAAGAGACTGATCCGCAGGAGCTTCGCTACAGACGTCGTAAGGATGCGATTAAAAATTTTGCGATTATATTCCTGGTAGTAATGCTTGTGCTGACCTTTTTCTCAAATACTATTATGAATTACTCGCTTCCGCAGGTAGCAGTTCAGTATATGGAATCAGGTTCTATAACCACTACAATCAGGGGAACCGGAACTGTTGAGAGCGGAGATCCCTATAATGTAATTGTCAAGGAAACAAGAACTGTCAGCAGCATTACAGCGCGTGTAGGCCAGGAAGTCAGACAGGGAGATATTTTGTTTTCACTTAGCAGCGAAGATAGTGAAGAGCTTGAGGCTGCAAAGGAAGAACTTAAGAATGCGCAGGAAGTTTATGATGACAGATTACTGAAAATTGATATTACATCTTCAATTATTGCTTCCTCACAGGGAACTATAAGTACTAGCGAGTATCGCAGCAAGATTACTGTGGCTCAGAATGAAATGGATGCTGCGCAGAAGGAATATGATTCTGCATTGGCTGAATTGGATAAGATTACTCAGCAGATGGATGCACTTGGTACATTGGGAATTTCAACGGCTGACCAGGTTAAGTTAGATGCTGCAAAAGATACTATGGACGATGCGGAAACAGCACTTATAAATGCAGGATTATCTGAGACAATCGTGTATTCTGAATTTACCACATTGGAAAATGCAGCAGCCACTGCAAAAACTAATGAGGATGCTGCTAAATCTGCTTTGGATTCCGCAAATGCTACATTGACATCAAAACAAGGTATTGTAGATATAGCTCAGGCCAATTTGGATGATTTGATTGCGGCAGGAGCACAAGCCGGTGAGATTGATTACGATAATGCAAGTGCAGAACTTGCTGCAGCTATAGCTGAAAGAGATTCGGCAGCTAATGCTATAGTTGATCCGAATACAGGATACCAGAAGCAATATGATGATGCTGCGGCGATTAGAACTGCTGCTGATACTGCAGTGACTAATTATAAGAATGGCAATAGTTACAAATTATATTCTGCTTATGTTCAGGCTAAAAACAATTACTACAACTTAAAAGCTAGTCTGAATAATGGGGCTTCTTCAGAAGCGGATACTTGGAATTCACTTAATACACAGAAAATCGCGGCAGAAGATAAAGTTAAAAAAGCAAAAGAAAAGCTTGATGAAAAAACAGATTATTTGGGAGAACTTGTAGGAGACATAGAACTTATTCGTGAGTTGAATAAGGATTACCAGAAGATTGTTGATGCCCAGAAGAAAGTTGACAAACTTACCACTTCATCAGCAGCTATGGATATTACGGCTCCTATCAACGGCACAATTCTTAATGTATATATTATTTCAGGAAAGCAGACTACAGCCGGAGAAGCCGCAGTGGTTATTCAGCCTGAGGGACAGGGCTATACGATGAGCTTTTCTGTAAGTAATAATGAGGCCAAAACTATTTCGATAGGTGCAGCTGCATCGGTTGCTAATTCTTGGTGGTACAACGATGTAACAGGTACGGTTGAATCAATTCGTCCTGATACTGCATCACCCAATACCAACAAGCTGGTTACTCTTAATTTGAGCGGAAGCCTTGTGGTAGGTCAGACACTTACTATGTCGATAGATTCACGAACCAGCAACTACGACAGTATTGTTCCCAATAGTGCTATTCACGAGGACAATAACGGTAAGTTCATTCTGGTTGTGCAGTCTAAGCCCAGTCCGCTCGGAAACAGATATTTTGCTGTAAGATATGATGTTCAGGTGCTTGCAAGTGACGATACCAAGTCTGCTGTAAAGGCAGGTCTTGAAGGATATGAGTATGTAATCACAACTTCAAGTAAGCCGATTTCTGCAGGCGACCAGGTTAGATTGTCTGAAAACTAAGTGTATGTTAAGCAGAGGTTAAGGAGAACAAGGTGGTCAGAGGACTTAGCTTTAAAAAGTTCATATTGCTTTTAACGGCCATCTTGACCTTTATTCTGTTTTGGATTGTGAGGGGAATTACATATTCACATATAAATTCCCTTCAAGACCAGCAGATGTACACAAGATGGGCGCCTGAAGGGGGATACGCGCAAATTTCGGCATATTTTCCTGAAAATGCCAGAGTTTCGCCGGAATCCTTGACCGGATTTGAATACTCACTTATGAATGCGCTGAAGAAGGAATCTATTGAGAGCAAGTCTGAGAATCCGGATGCGCGTTTGATAGCAAGTTGTTATACCGTAAACGGTAAAATTGGTGTCAGAAGTGAGTATGCTTCAGTAAATCTTAATGCAGTAGGTGTAGGTGGAGATTTTTTCCAATTTCATCAGCTTGAATTGCTGGGTGGTGGATATTTCTCTGAAGATGATCTTAATGATGATTATTGTGTGTTGGACGAAGTGGCTGCATGGAAGCTTTTCGGTTCAAATGATATCTGCGGTAAGGTGATTTATGTAGGCGAGATTCCTCTTGTGGTAAGAGGTGTTGTGGCGCAGCCTGAAGATAAAATATCCAAGAACGCCGGAGCCGGCAAGGAAATGTGTTATGTATCATATCGCTTCCTTTCTACATATGGCACAGTTGATGCGGTAACGGATTATGAGATTGTAATGCCCAACCCTGTACCGGGCTATGCGCTTGCCAAGGTTAAAAGCCTTATTGGTGTGAGCGAGGATGATATGGTGGTTGTTGAGAATAGTGACCGTTTTTCACTGGTTAACAGATGGTTACTTCTCAAAAATATTAGATACAGATCAATGGTTACTCAGGATATATCTTATCCATGGTGGGAGAATGTTGCCCGGAGTACAGAGGATTTGGTTGTATGGTTAACAGTGCTGTATTTAGCTTTGATTCTTTATACAGTTGTTGTTATATTGGTTCTTTTAATTGTGCTTATAGTGATGAATGCGGAACTGATTAAAGCCGTGTTTATGGAATATGTGGTTAAAGGAATCGGTTTGTTATTCACTCGTATGAGGGGTGGAAGAGAGGAGAATTATGAAGAGAAAGATGATTAAAGGAGCGGTTGCGTCTGCACTTGTACTTGCTATGGCAGCATCATGTGTCGGATGTACCAAAAAGGACGGAACTAAATCGTCCGCAGATCCTTCACTTGCCAAGGAAGGAGTTTACTCATACAAGGAAATTGATATTGGAATGGGTGAAGATAGTTATTACAATATTGCAGGCTTGGGTGCTGTAGGAGATAAGTCTGAAATTGTAGTACAGACATATGAAGACGATAGTAATACCTATATGGTATATTGCATCGGAAGTAGCGGTCAGGTTGAAGGCAGTTATGCGTTGACAATGCCTGATACATCTGAGTTCGAGATGCAGACATATTCTGATGATTATGACTATGGTGTAATATATGAGGATGCCGTAGGCGAAGTTGAAAATACCATGCAGGATGTAGTGGTTCTTACAACCGGTGTTACTGTTACAACTGAAGAAACCTATGAAGATTCTTACGTTGATGACGAATATTACTATGATGATGATTACTATTACGATGATTATTATGAAGAGGGCTTATATTCAAATATAAGTATTCAGAATCTTAGCATTGGAAATGACGGAAGCATCGTTGGTATTGCCGAATACTATTGCAGCGGTTATCAGGATGGTAATTATGTATACTGCGATGAGTATATTATCTGCGGATGGAATGCTTCAGGCGCTTTGCAGTGGCAGAATTCTATTTCTGATTTAGTTGAGTCTGAATACATTTATACAGAAGGAGCTACTCTTCTTAACAATGGTAATTACTTTGCAGTAATAGGCGGCGACAAAGTTGTAGCATATACCTTTGACAAGCTTGGTAATTGCATTAATAAAAAGGATGCGTCACAGGTAAAAGAGCTTGAAAGTGTTGTTAACTTGACATGTCTTAAGGATGGTTCACTTTTATTGGTTTATTATGACATGGATGATGATTATAAAACCAAGAGTGTAATTCTTGATGCTGATACAATTACCGTAAAGCAATCAGTTGACTTACCCGATAGTATAAAGAGCAATGCGAATGGTTATTATCCCGGAGTTGATACCGACCTTGTAAGCTCTACAAATACAGGACTTGTTAAGTATAACATTGGTGAATCTGATGCAACCTTGTTTATGAATTTTGTAAATTCGGATCTTGATTCAAGCTATATGGTCAGCGTATGCATGATAGATAATGAGCATTTTATCGGTACCTATTATGATGGTGGCTATGGTATGAAGGTTTCATATTTTACATATGTTGATCCTAAGGATATTCCCGATAAAGAGGTTATCAATCTTGCCGTTTATTATATAGGTTATGAAATCAGAAGCCGCATTATTGATTTTAATAAGACCAGTGATAAGTACAGAATTATCGTAACCAACTATTATGAGTATGCTACCGAAGATGATTACACTGCCGGATATAAGCAGATGAATAATGATATCATTTCCGGAAAATGTCCTGATATTGTAATAGCAAGTGATTCATATTTGAATTTTGCAACTTATGCCAACAAGGGAATGCTCAAGGACTTTGATGAATTGTTTGAGAAGGATGAGGAATTAAAGGATAAAGAGTATCTTTCAAATGTATTTGATGCATTTGCAATAAACGGAAAGCATTATATCGGTATTTACAGCTTCGATTTCCAGAGCTTTATGGGTTCAAGCAAGATTTTTGGTAATGCAAAATCTTGGACCATCAGTGATTTTAAGAATATGCAGTCATCTTTCCCTGCAGGTTCACAGTTATATCCTTATGCAACCAGAGAAAGCTTCCTTAATTACATCATGAGCTTCGATGGAAATGAGTTTGTTGATGTTGAATCCGGTAAGTGCGATTTTGACAGCGAAGATTTTATTACACTTCTTGAGTATGCTGCAGCTCTTCCCGAGGAATATGTTGGGGATGAGGAGATGTGGATGGATTATGATTCTCAGTTCCGCAGCGGCAAGACCATCCTTGAAAATACATATGTTTATGATGCAAATTGGTATCAGCAGTCTCGTTATGAGTATTTTGATGGTGAGTCAGCTTTGGTTGGTTTCCCCAGCAGAACAGGAGACAGTTCAATAATCACAACAGATGGTTATCCTATTGCAATCTTTTCACAGGGTAATGTAGCAGGTGCATGGGAGTTTGTTAGAGGATTCTTTACTGAGGATTATCAGAGTTCTTTAGAGTATTCAATTCCTGTACTTGAATCAGCATTCAATGATTGGGCTGAAAAGGGAATGGAGCGTCCTCATTATGAATATGAAGGCGAAATTGAATACTATGATAACTATTATTATGTAGATGGTGTTGATTATGTTGTTCCCGTAATGACTCAGGAAGAAGTTGATGAGCTTAAGAATGCTATTAAGAGCTGTTCAAAGAGCGCATATTACAACCAGGAAATCTATGAAATCATTGAAGAGGAAGCCTCAGCATGTTTCGCCAGACAGAAGACTGCTAAAGAGGTTGCAACAATTATCCAGAGCAGAGTACAGCTTTACATCAATGAAAATTATTAGTTCGTAATCCGCATATATGTGGTAGAATAGGGAGCAGTAATGCTCCCTGTTTTTATGGAGATATATGGCTGCTGATGGAGATTGTTTATGAAAAAGACTATCAATAAAAATCTGATTATAGGAGTGCTTGCAGGAATAACTCCGATTGTATTTTGTGCAATTGTATGGTTTTGCGTAGGTATTTATCCCGGCAGTTACAGAACACTCTTGAGCAGTGATATGGAGAGCCAGTATGTTTCATTTTACGAATCATTAAGAAGTATCATTTCCGGTGAGAATTCGATTTTTTATAATTGGTCTTTATATTTGGGTAATAACTACTGGGGTCACTATGCATATTATCTTGCCAGCCCTTGGTCGTGGTTTTTGCTTTTGTGGAAGACAGAGCATTTACCGATGGCAATTTATTTTATGTCATTAATCAAAATCGGTCTCTGCGGAGTTTGCTTTTCTGTATTTCTCTTAAATAGACCGGTAAAAACATATATTCAATGTGAAGATGAAAAAATTAAAGCTATAGCTATAGTTGCATTTTCGACCTTCTATGCATTGATGAGCTATAACATGATGTATGTTATCAGCCCGATGTGGCTTGATAGTGTATACTTATTACCTCTTATTGTTTGTGGAATAGAGAGGATTATTGTCTATAAAAAGGGATTACTCTATTATGTGAGTTTATCTCTTGCTATTATTTTCAATTTCTACACAGGCTATATGATAGCATTGTTTACTGTGTTATATTTTGTTTTTTATGTATGCTATTACAAATCAAACAGTGCAGATAATCGTATATCATTTAAGTCTTGTTTATTATATATTGCGAATAGTGCGCTTGCGGTGGGGACATCAGCAGTCATTTTGCTCCCGACAGTGTATTGTTTGTCACAGGGTAAGCTTGAACACAATACAAATTGGTTCAACACCTTCTTTACCTGGCCATTAGGAAAGCTGTTGCTTAGATTCTTTGATTCATCCTATACATCGGTTACCAATGAAGGATTACCGTCGATTTTCTCGACCTCATTTTGTATTCTGTTTGCATTGTTCTTTATAGTTAGGGGCTTAAAAAAGCAGGGTAGAATATCAGCTATTGTATTTGCAGTATTCTGGATTGCATCATTATGGATTGTACCGATTAACCGCATTTGGACAGGCTTCAGAGATCCTATCTGGTTTCCGTACAGATATGCATTTTTAATATCCTTTTATTTTGTATTGCTCGGTTACGAAGGTTTCATCACATTTTCACAAACCAAGATAAATATAAAATTTGATATAAAGAAGTATATATATATCTTTTGGGCAGTACTGTCGGTTATAGAATTGTTTTTATGCATTAATTTCCCGAGAACCGGTATTATTCAGGAAATTGGTGCTGCTAATACCACTTTATGGAATGATGCATTTGGTAATTTCAAACCACTAATAGAAAAAGCGGAAGTGTTTGAAGCATCAGATGAGGCTTCTTACGGATTCTACAGAATTGATAAAGATGAATTCTTTACATTTAATGATCCGATGCTGTTCTCATACAAAGGAATGCAGAGCTTTTCTTCGATGTATAACAAAAAGCCTCTTCATTTCATGAAGCATATCGGATTGAAGCAGGACGATTATGAACTGTATGAAAAAGGTAACACAGTCATAAGTGATAGTATTATAGGGGTAAAATATTATATCACTTATGTAGGTACGGATTTGGTTTATGAATCACTCGGCAATAATAAATTGTTTGAGCTGTATAAGAATCCCTATGCCCTTTCGCTCGGTTATATGATTGAGGGGGATGATAAAGAAATAGAGTGGAGTGATGATGTTTTTGATAATCAAAATAGAATCATTAATTCCATGATTTCTGAAGATGCAAATATGTACAGATATTTAGATTATGAGACAAGAAGTTTGTCTTATGATCAGGTTAAGGCTTCAATAACTAAAGAATCAACCAGACCAACTGAACTTCCCTATGAGGAGGCGGTAAACTATCAATTGGATATTTCTGTCGAAACGGATGGTCATGTATATTTATACTGTGCATTTGAAAAGGGTAACAGAGACAGAGTAGCTAATGTATACAACAGCTTTAAGCAGTACTATATAAATGGAGTATTCTTTGAAGCAATTCAGATTGGAAGATATTCGTATATAATGGACCTTGGCGTCTATAATAAAAACGATGATCTTAGTGTGATTATAACTAATTGTTCTGCTAATACAGGCTTCTATGTTACTCAAATGAATGATGACATAGTTGAGCAGGCACTCGGTGAATTATTCAATAATTCCGGCTTAAGGAACATTAATATCAATAAAGGAAATATGACTGCAGATATTGATGTTGATAAAGCGGGATTAATGTTTATGTCTATTCCGTATGATGAAGGATGGACACTGTATATCGACGGAAAAGAGTCTGAAATAGAAGAGATATATGGCACATTTTGTGCTGTGTCATTATCAGAGGGCCACCATGACATTGAAATGAAATACTTATCACCTTATTTTATTGAAGGTCTTGTGATTTCATTAGCGAGTGTTGTGGTTTATAGCTTGATATGCTTAATTGTCGTTTGGCGTAAAAAGAAGAGCGCGAATAATAGCAATAAATATTAAAGACAGTAATTTAAGGCAACAAATAAAACATTAGTTAAAAACTTATTCAGTATTTATGAGGCAAAATGTTTAGTAAGAAGAATACAAAAACATGTATATTGGTATGTGCCGGTGAATTTGATGCGCAAAAGCAAAAAATAGCAGATTGCAGTGATGGTATTGTTATTGCGGTTGATGGCGGAATTACTTATTGCAGACAGTTGGGTATCCTGCCGGATATGATTATTGGTGATTTTGATTCTGCATCCGCTGAAGATAAGGTGTTTATTACAAATACAGTCAATCCTGAGAATGTTGTTAAATTACCTGCAGAAAAAGATGATACAGATACAGTAGCAGCAATTCGTTTAGGGCTTAAGCTCGGTTGTAAGGAATTTGTTATTTATGGTGCAACCGGTGGAAGAATAGATCATTATTTTGCTAATATACAGGCACTGCTTCTGATAAAGCATAATGGCGCAAATGGTCGAATCATTGGTAAAGATTTTGATATATTTATTATTGAGAATGAATGCATTACTCTTAAGTCAAAGGATAAAGGTACAGTTTCGATATTCGCATTAGGTGATAGAGCTACGCACGTTTCAATAAAAGGCTTGTATTATGAAGTAGAGGATGTTGAACTTACCAATGATTATCCGATAGGAGTCAGTAATGAATTTTGCGGCCTAGATGCTGTGATAACTGTAGGTAACGGTGCATTGGTTTGTATGATTGGAAAGGCATAGCTATGAAAAAGAAATTTTTGACAATTATGTCTATTGCGATTGCATTGATGTTGACATTATCCGGTTGCGGATTTAGAAGTATTATCAATTTGGCGAAGAGTGCCGCCGAGGCGGTAAAGGGTCACGATGATAGTGATGATGATGATGACGATGACAATGTGAACGGCAATAATAACAGTGGTAATCAGGGAATTGTCCAATATCCGGATCCGAATAGTCCTCAAGGCTTTGGAGATGAAATTGTCCAGAATGAGGATGGAGTTCTTGAAGTGGGTCCCAATGTATTGGATGACGGAACACTTTTCTATGTAACCCATGATTATACGGATATTACTTATGATCAGGCTCTTGAGATAGTTGACAATAGTCAAAATTACAAGATTCTCGGAGCTTATGCATATCCCAATATAAAAAGAAAGTGCTCGGAGACTGCTAATTATGATTATTTTTCAAATAAGTCTATTGAGTACGGTTTGTATGACCAATATATAAACGGTTATAACAGTTCCAGCTATGATTCTGTACTCCCGGTATATGTATCCTGCTTTAATGGTTATAACGAGGAGTTTGCTTCAAGTATTTCCGAATTTACAGGTACTGCATATTATACTTATGATTTCAACCCGTTTCTTAATGCTGACAAGCATACAAAACAAATAGTTTATGATGAGCTTGTTGCAGAATTCGGGGAAGAACTGGCTGAAGAATACTATGCCAATTACTTACAAGTTCTCAGCAGCAATTATATTGAATTTGTTTATCTTACCGTAGATAATGTTACCGGATTGGTGACCGGAACTACAATTTACGGTGGTATGTACTTCCTTGAGCTTGACGATGAAGGAGAAGGAAGACTTATAGTAGCGGATGTGATGATTGATACAGATACTTATGAAATGAGTATTCAAAATCCTGATCATTGGCTTGTGTATGATATTGTTATGTCTGATGATAACAACGGTTATACTCTGTACTATAACGATTTTTCAATGAATTATTCAAAGACTACAGATAATTATCTTATCGGCTATGTGGGAGAAGACAGTCAGGCCTTTCACGACATTGTAAGCATCCAATTTTGCGATGCTGATAACTATTATTATCCTGAGTGCGGTGCTGCTTACATATCTGATTACAGCTGCCTGACAAATGCGATGAATAATCCTCGCATTATATTGAGAGATGGCTCAAGTGCGGTGGACCCTGTGGTTGAGTTCTTGGATGGTAATAAAGTGATTATTACCTTTGAATACATCCAGAGCACAGACCTTGAGATAATACCATATTCTGTTGAGTATACGGTTGAA
Organism: Lachnospiraceae bacterium; assembly: GCA_024403475.1. Classification (GTDB taxonomy): domain Bacteria; phylum Bacillota; class Clostridia; order Lachnospirales; family Lachnospiraceae; genus AC2028. The sequence goes on from JAKSRU010000014.1 coordinate 21,907, forward strand.
TATTACTTGATAGGGTTTATGCATAATCGTAATTTCGGATTTGTGCTGGTAGAAGATGAAATACCATATTATTTTATGTTCGACAGTTATGACTCGTATGGTGATTATCTTGAAGGTGATCCGGAGCATGCTCCGTCTCCGGACGGTTCTGATGACCCGGATTCTCAAGGGGATACCGATATTGATATTATTTTCGGGGATAGTGATGTAGTCATTGAACTCATTGGAAAATGTGACTAATACGAATACATATTATACATGTATGAATGACTATTCAGCTAATTGTCAATGTCTTGATTTTATTGTATAATTTTTAACGATTTTGCAATGCAGTGTCGGCAAAACGACATTATAATAATTTATTTATATGAAAGGTGAATAAAATGAGCAAGAAACCTGTTGTATTACTTATTCTTGACGGTTACGGAATCAATGACAGAGCAGAGGCTAATGCAATTGCAATGGCTAACACTCCTGTTATGGATGGTCTTATGAAAAATTATCCCTTCGTTCGCGGAAATGCCAGCGGTATGGCTGTAGGTCTTCCTGACGGACAGATGGGTAACTCAGAGGTAGGACACCTTAATATGGGTGCCGGACGTATTGTTTATCAGGAGCTTACCAGAATTACCAAGGAAATTCAGGATGGTACTTTCTTTGAGAATCCTGAGCTTAAGAAGGCTATGCAGAACTGCAAGGAGAAGAATTCAGCTCTTCATACCTTTGGTCTTCTTTCAGATGGTGGTGTTCACAGCCACAATACACATCTTTACGGACTTCTTGAGATGGCTAAGCGCGAAGGCCTTGAGAAGGTATATGTTCACTGCTTCCTTGACGGAAGAGATACTCCTCCTCAGTCAGCTAAGGGATTTGCAGAGGATCTTGAAGCAGAGATGGCTAAGATCGGTGTTGGTAAGATTGCATCAGTTTCAGGTCGTTATTATGCAATGGACAGAGACAACAACTATGACCGTGTTGAGAAGGCATATGTTGCTATGACTCAGGGTGTTGGTAACGAGGCTGTTAGCGGACCTGCAGGTATTCAGGCTTCTTATGATGCAGGTGTAAACGATGAGTTCGTTGTGCCTTTCGTTGTTAAGGAGAACGGTGCTCCTGTAGCTACCATCAATGATGGTGATTCAGTAGTATTCTTCAATTTCCGTCCCGACCGTGCAAGAGAAATCACCAGAGCATTCTGCATGGGAGATGATTTCGACAAGTTTAACAGAGGACCTAAGAAGGATCTCGTATTTGTATGTTATTCAGAATATGATGCAACTATTCCTAATCATGAGGTTGCATTCAAGAAGGTTGAAGTTACCAATACCTTTGGTGAGTGGCTTGCAGCAAATGGAATGAAGCAGGCTAGAATTGCTGAGACTGAGAAGTATGCACATGTTACTTTCTTCTTCAACGGTGGAGTCGAGACCCCTAATGAGGGAGAGGACAGAATCCTTGTAGATTCTCCTAAGTATGTTGCTACCTATGATCTTAAGCCTCGTATGAGCGTATACACTGTATGCGATAAGCTCGAGGAAGCAATCACCAAGAAGAACGAGAACGGTGAGAGCTACTATGATGTAATCATCTGTAACTTCGCTAACCCTGATATGGTAGGTCATACCGGTGTTATTGATGCTGCTGTAGAGGCAGTAGAAGCTATTGATAAGTGCGTAGGAGAGGTTGTTAACTTTGTAAATGAAGTTGGCGGCGTAATGTTTATCTGTGCTGACCACGGTAACTGCGAGCAGATGATTGACTACGAGACTGGTGCTCCTTGGACTGCTCATACCACCAATCCTGTTCCTTTCATTCTTATTGGCGCCGGTGATGTAAAGCTTCGTGAGAACGGATGCCTTGCAGATATCATTCCTACACTTATTGATGTAATGGGATGTGAGCAGCCTGCAGAAATGACCGGAAAGTCATTGATTGTAAAGTAATTATAAGTACCAAAGACATAATATATGATATATTCAAGCCCCACATTATTGTGGGGCTTGTTTGTTATTACGAAGTGTTTAAAAATCAACCCGGAGATTTTATGAAAAAAATAACTGATTTTGGAAAAAAGTATTGGATACATTTTGCAGCGGCTTTATTGCCTGCTTTGTTATGTGTTATTGCGTGGGGCATGATTGGCTTATATCCGGGTAGCTCACGTACATTTTTGAGCACAGATTTAGAGCTGGAGTACTATGGCTATTTCCAATCAATCAGACAGTTATTCGCCGGTAAAAGCTCAGTTTTTTATAATTGGACGTTCTACATGGGCGATAATATATATGCAGCATATACATCCTATTTATTCAGCCCCTGGTCTTTGCTGGTTTTATTATGGGATATAAAGGATTTTTCAACAGCTTTCTATTTCATTTCGTTGATTAAAATAGCATTATGCGGACTGACTTTTTCGATTTTCCTTGCAAAAAGACCTATACGTTCTTATGTTACATCTGCTAACGTCAAACTGAACAATATAGCTATAGTTGCGTTCTCTACTTGTTATGCACTTATGAGCTATAACATGAAATATTTGATTAACAGTATGTGGATTGATACAGTTTACATGTTGCCTCTTGTTTTACTGGGAATAGAACGTATTATTGTTTTGCGCAGGATGAAAACCTTTTTTTTTTCTGCAACCCTGATGCTTTTTATGAATTACTATACAGCATTGATGGCGGCAATATTCTCAGTTTTATATTTTGTGTTTTACTATTTTTATTTCGCTGCATATGTTGAAAATAATGTTGCAGTCGAAAATAAGAAAAGTTTTACTGTATCAGCCAAAGCTATATTGATGTATATTTTCAGCGGTTTATGTGCTGTCGGGACATCAATGCTGGTTGTCTTACCGACCGTATACAGCTTGTCGCAAGGAAAACTGGATGATAATACAAACGATCCTTTGGGATTGACAACTATGCCCATTTGGAAAATCTTGTCCGAGTTTTTCTATAATTCATATGACTCTATTACAAATGAGAGTGTACCGCCTGTTTTTTGCACTTCGTTTTGTGTTATTTTTGCGATTATTTTCATAGTGATAGGCTTGAAAAAGAAGTCTAAGATAGTTGCGGCATTGATAAGCATATTCTTGGTTGCTAATCTTTGGATTACACCATTAAACAGAATATGGAGCGGATTCAGAGATCCGATTTGTTTTCCATACAGATATGCGTTCGTTGTTTCATGTTTTTTTGTTGTGCTTGGATTCGAAGGCTTTATAGCATTTTCGGAATCAAAATTCAAGCTTAAGAAGCCTGTATGGATAGCATATGGCGCACTTACTATTATTGAATTGTTTTTGTGCATTAATTCTTCTCGAGTAGAGCTGATTAAAGAGGTTGGAGCGGCAAAACAATCGAAAGTGGATTATATGGTTGAAAAGTATGATTCATTGGTAGAGCAGGCGCAAAGCTATGATTTAATGGATAATGACAGAACCGGTTTTTACAGATTTGATAAAGAAGAGCATTATACCTTAAATGATGGTATGGTGTTTTCTTATAACGGAATACAAAGCTGTTCATCTGTATTTAATCTGAACTATTTGAACTTTTTTAAGAGAATCGGGTTAAAGCAGGATGACTATGAGTCATACGAAGTTGGTCGAACTATTATAGGAGACAGTTTATTGGGCATAAAATACTATAGTACATACAATAGTAATATGGATTGGATGTATAGTGTCGGATCCAGTAAGCAAATGAATTTATATTACAATCCTTATGCAATGTCATTAGGTTATTTGGTTGATGAAGAGGCCGGACATATTGATTGGAGCAGGTCTCCGGCAGATAATCAGAATGCTGTTTTGTCTTCAATGCTTGGAAGAGAGGTAGAGGCATTTACCAAGCTTGATTTTGTTGAAGAAAAGATTGATTATGACGAAGTGGATAAATTGATTAATCCGGACCAGGCCCGTGCTATTCGCTCACAATTGGAAGGCTGGGAGAATAGAGCCATAACTTTAACGGCTGCAAAAGACGGACATATTTATTTCTACAGTTATTTTGATTATGCAAATAAAGAAAAGGATGATATAAATTCCATATATAATGAATATAAACAGATTTATTTGAATGGAAGACTTATAGATGTATACTCAATAGGCGGATATAATTACTTTACCGATCTCGGATATTTTGCTGAAGGCGACACAATTGAAGTTATTATTACAAATTGTAGTGCCGGTTCGGAAGTATATCTTTCTGAGATGAATGATGATATTGTGACAGATGCGCTTGATTCATTAAAAAAGCAGCCTCAGCTCAACAATATAAATATTCATAATGGAAATATGAGCGGCGAAATTGAAACTGAAGATGAAGGATTATTGTTCCTGTCTATACCTTATGACAGGGGATGGACTATTTTTGTTGATGGTGAAAAGCAGGAAATTAATGAAGCTTTTGATGCCTTTTGTTCAATTAAATTAGAAAGCGGAAAACATACAATTGAAATGAGATACATATCACCTTGGTTTATGGAAGGATTGTGTGTGTCGATTATTTCGGTAATAGTATTCATCGGCGGATACGTATTTTACAAAAGAAGAAAAGTGTTGAAATAGTCTTTGTTTTATGATATATTGTCATAGTTAGTGGCTAAAGCCTAAATATTTATTTGTTAGTTAAGGAATAAAAGAAATGGATATCTTAAAGATAGTTCTTACAGTTTTATTTGTTATTGATTGTATTGCTCTTACTATTGTTGTTCTTATGCAGGAAGGTAAGTCTGCAGGACTTGGCGCAGTTACCGGAACCACAGAGACATATTGGGGCAAGAATAAAGGTCGTTCAATGGAGGGAGCTCTTGTAAAGCTTACTAAGGTTCTTGCAGTTGGATTTATCCTTCTTGCAATTGCTCTTAATATCGGATACTTAAAGTAATAGATTGAGTATATGATTGTTCAACTCTCCTTCAGAAATGAGGGAGAGTTTTTTTAAGCCTCGCAAATTTAACCATAGGTTTAGAGACGAATTTGTGATAGTGTGGTATAACTATTACAGTTTCATTTGTGACCGATTGATGAATGGGTCGGGAATTATTATTTATTTAGGTGTTTGTCATGGGAGATAAGAAAGAGTCATCAAGACTTATTGCGAATAATAAAAAAGCTTTTCATGATTATTTCATAGATGAGCAATATGAGTGCGGTATTGTCCTGGTCGGCACAGAGGTTAAGTCTCTTCGAATGGGCAAATGCAGCATTAAAGAATCCTGGGTTCGTGTTGATGATAACGGAGAGACCTGGATATATGGAATGAACATCAGTCCTTATGAAAAGGGTAATATTTTCAATAAGGATCCTCTGAGAGTTCGTAAGCTTCTCCTGCATAAAGGGGAGATTAATAAGCTTATTGGCAAAACAAAGGAAAAGGGTTATACTTTAGTACCGTTGGATGTATACTTCAGTCATGGTAAGGTTAAGGTTAAAATTGGTCTTGCCCGTGGTAAGAAGTTATATGACAAGCGTGATGATATAGCCAAGAAAGATCAGAAGCGTGAAGCGGAGAGAGACTTCAAGGTTAAGCTTAAAGT
>JAKSRU010000140.1 GCA_024403475.1 Lachnospiraceae bacterium
TAGCAACGTGATGCACTTTATTTAAGTTCATATCAATCCTCCCTCAAATAAGAAATAAGAATTTATAAAACTATGTTACCACAATATCAAAAATAATTGTTTAACAAACAGAGATACAACATCCGAAAGTTGGTACATAAAAGGCGCTGTGATTTCACATCTCACAACGCCATTAAATATGTCACAATCCTAAAATGTTGGTGTCCTATCCCAATGATATAAAAATATAACTCTAGTTTACATTCCTGGTCTATCACACTTTTTAGCTTCAACCGGATACGAGTGCCCCGCCCCTCCAGCAACATCTTCCAACTCATCATCAGTAAATTCCATGCCTGCCTTAGCGATGATGTCCTTCTTTTCTTCCTTAGTTTCTGATGATTCTACTTCATATTTTAAATTACCGATCTACTTCATAAACTGTGTCTCCTTTAAGTTTATCTTTTAATTATTTATACGATTAAATATCGTTAATGGCTAATAATATTTTACAGAAATTTCAGCCCGTTTGCCACCAAAAGATGGCAGCTCTCATACTCACCCATCTCTACCTTGATAATCAACACAAAAGACCTGCAGAACTTGATAAATAGTTCTGCAGGCCCTATACTTTTTTGTCAAAATAATGACATTTTTTATTTAACTATCTCTGAACTCGAGCTCCTGCTCCTCCCATAATAGCCTCAACCTCTTTTTTGCTTGCCATTGTTGTGTCTCCAGGTGTTGTCATTGCAAGTGCACCATGAGCAGCACCATAATTGACAGCGATTTCTGCATTTTCTGTAGTCATAAGTCCATAAACAAGGCCTGAAGCAAAAGAGTCACCACCACCTACGCGGTCCATGATTTCAAGACCTTTATAGTCCTTAGCCTTATATATTTCACCGTCTGCCCAACATATTGCGCTCCAGTCGTTAACTGTAGCTGTCTTAACTGTACGAAGTGTTGTTGCTACTGCCTTGAAATTAGGATATGTTTTAGCTGCCTCGTTGATCATCTTCTTGTAACCTTCAAGATTCAGCTCTTTGAGATTTTCATCATTACCTTCAATTTCAAATCCTAGGCATGCTGTAAAGTCCTCTTCATTACCAATCATGACGTCAACGTATTTTGCTATTTCTTTATTGACTTCCTGTGCTTTTGCCTGACCGCCAATTGCACTCCACATAGACGGACGATAATTAAGGTCATAAGATACTATAGTTCCATACTTTTTAGCAGTTTTAATAGCTTCTAATACAGTCTGGCATGTTTGCTCTGAAATAGCAGCATAAATTCCACCAGTATGTAACCAACGCACACCAAGTGTTCCAAATATATATTCGAAATCAAAATCCTCTGGTGTTGCCTTTGATATTGCTGTGTTTGCTCTATCAGAACATCCAACTGCTCCACGAATACCAAATCCACGTTCTGTGAAATTGATTCCATTTCGGCAAATGCGTCCTATACCATCAGTCTTCATCCACTTAATCAAAGATGTATCTACTCCACCCTGACAAATGAAATCTTCCATCAACATACCTATCTCATTGTCAGCAAAGGCTGTAATAACTGCTGTGTCCATTTTGAAACATTTTCTGAGGCCTCGAATAACATTATACTCTCCGCCACCTTCCCATGCTCTAAAAGATCTAGCTGTACGAATACGTCCTTCACCTGGATCTAGTCTAAGCATTACTTCGCCAAGAGACACTGCATCAAATTTACATTCACTCTTTGGTCTTAAATTTAAATTCATTTTAGTTTACCTCGCAATTATGATGTAATACTATTCAGCTTATGGACGTATTGATTTAGCCAGCGCAACTGCCTCTTTTGTCATTTCAGCAATTTTGTCAAATTCGCCTGCCTTAATCATATCGCCTTTTACCATCCAACTTCCACCGCAACAAATTATCTTGTCACAGTCCAAATAATCTTTCAAATTTTTAGTGCTTACGCCTCCTGTTGGCATAAATTTTAGCATTGTATAAGGCGCGGATAATGCTTTAATTGTAGATACGCCTCCAAACTGCTCAGCTGGGAAGAACTTAACTACTTTTAATCCTCTCTTAACAGCCTTAGCTGCTTCTGATGGTGTTACAATTCCTGGAAAAATTGGAATTTCTTTTTCTAAACAATAGTCTACTATTTCCTCATCAAATCCAGGACTTACTATGAATTTTGCTCCAGCATTCACTGCGCGGTCTACTTGCTCAGTTGTAAGAACTGTTCCAGCACCAACAAGCATATCTGGATATTTATCTGCCATAATACGAATGGACTCTTCTGCTGCTTCTGTACGGAATGTAACTTCTGCACATGGAAGGCCGCCTTTTACAAGTGCATCCGCTAATGGTTCAGCATCTTTTGCATCATTCAAAACTACTACAGGAACAACAAGCATCTCTGCCATCTGTTCACTAATTTTCTTCATATGTATTTCCTCTCTAAAATACGACTGGACTAGTCCATATAAGCACCCTTCATAGAACTCACTGCATGCTGTGCATATAACTTCAGCAGTCCGCTCTTGTACTTACTTTCAAAACCTTTCCAGTTAGCTTTACGTTCTAAAAGGATCTCATCAATTTCCTCAGGTGTTTTCGCTTCTCCCTTAACGCCAACTATTGCGATTTTGCGGTTTTCAACATCAAGTTCAATCAGGTCTCCCTCTTCGACAAATGCGATTGGGCCACCGGCTGCTGCTTCAGGTGAAACATGACCGATAACAGGACCCCTTGATGCCCCCGAAAATCGTCCATCTGTTATTAAAGCTACACTTGATGCAAGATTTGGATCTGCACAAATAGCCTCACCTGTATAGAACATCTCAGGCATTCCGCTGCCTCTAGGACCTTCATAACGTATAAATATTGCGTCTCCTGGTTTAACCTCTCCATGAAGAACTGCCGCAATACATTCCTCTTCGCTATCATATGGTTTTGCATTAAGAGTTGCCTTGAACATATTTTTAGGGCACGCAGTATGTTTAATTACACATCCCTCTGGTGCAAGGTTTCCTCTAAGGATTGCAATACTGCCATCAGTTCCTTTTGCAGTATCAAATGAATGTATTATATCTTCACGTTCTATTTTTTTACCGATGATCTGTGACTTCTCACGAAGAATCTCTTCGCAGTGCTCATAGAAACCGTTATTCTTGAGTTCTTCTAGATTTTCTCCAAGTGTTTTACCTGTTACAGTCATAACATCGAGATGAAGCATACTCTTGATTTCTTCCATAACGCGAGGCACGCCTCCAGCATAATAGAAATACTGTGCAGGCCAATCTCCCGATGGACGAATGTTCAGAAGATAATGAGCGCCTCTGTGCATACGATCAAATGTATCTGCATCTATTTCATACCCGAACTCATGTGCAATAGCAGGTATATGCATTGTTGCATTTGTTGAACCAGAGATAGCTGCATGAACCATAATTGCATTCTCAAAGCTTTTCATGGTAACAATATCTGATGCCTTAATTCCATTTTCTACAAGTGTCATCAGCTGCTTACCAGCATTTGCTGCAGCCTCCTTTAACTCTGGAGCTGTCGAAGGCATAAGTGCTGTACCTGGAAGCATCAGACCTAAAGCTTCCGCCATAATTTGCATTGTAGATGCTGTTCCCATAAATGAACATGCTCCACAGCTTGGACAAGCATTCTGCTTATAATAATCTAACTGTTCATTGGATATGACTCCTGTTTTCTCCCACGCATCAAATTTACCTATCTGTTCAAGCGTGAGAAGCTCATTGATTTTGCAAGCTTGATCGTCAACAACATATTTCTCTGGGAGAACATGCGCCTCCATTACACCACCGCTTACAACAATTGCACTCATATCCTTAAGACGACCAATACTCATCAGCATAGCTGGCATAGACTTATCACAGCTTGCGATAAACGCACCACCATCAAAAACTGTTGCATTTGACTGTGCCTCAATTAAATTAACCATTGCATCTCTGTGTGCTAACGAATAATTGATACCGTCATGTCCCTGTGCAATACCATCACACATATCAGTTGCAAAGTATCTGGCTGCTTTACCACCATTTTCATTTACTGACTTTACAACTTCCTCGACAAAGATATTTAAATGTGCTGAACCTGGGTGACTATCACCATATGAGCTTTCAACCATAATCTGAGGTTTTGAAAGGTCTTCCACTTTCCAGCCCATTCCCATACGGAGTGGATCCATTTCAGGAGCAAGCTGACGTGTTTTTGCACTTCTAAGCATAATAAACCTCCTAGATAACTGTCATTTTAGACAAAGAAAGAAATAATCAAAGCTACTACAAAGCCTGTACAACCAACTAATGTTTCCATTATTGTCCATGTCTTGAGGTTTGTCTTTTCATCAAGACCTACTAAAGACTTAACAAGCCAGAAACCTGAGTCATTAAAGTGTGAACATACTGTAGCGCCACCAGCAATTGCAGCTACTGTACATGCAAGGTACATTGGTGAAAGTGCTGCGATACCAGGCATAGCTGCTATGATACCTGCTGCCATAGTCATTGCAACTGTTGCAGAACCTACACAGATTCTTACAAGTGCTGCTACGATGAATGCTACAAGTACAATTGGAAGATTTGCAGATGCTACTGCATTACCAATAACATCGCCAAGTCCTGAATACTGAAGCATGTAACGGAGTACACCACCACACGCTGTTACAAGAAGAATGAGACCTGTTGGCTCAAGAGACTTTGTCATGATTTTTTCAAGGTCTTTTAAGCTATAGCCATGCTTTGTTCCAAGAACAAACATAGCAACAACTGTCGCAATTAAGAGTGCAAGGAATGGCTCTCCAAGGAATGTTAATACTGGTGCTACTGGAGCCATTGCTGGAATAACTCCTGCAAGTGACTTAAGAATAATTAATACAAGTGGAATAAGAATAATTAATACTATAGTGCTGAACTTTGGAAGCTTTGATTCATCGAAGTCTTCCTGGTTTGCTACGTGCTCTGGAACTGGGATCATATACTTCTTACCACAAATAGAACCCCAGATAGGACCAGCTACGATCATAGCGAACGCACCACATACAATACCTATTAAAATAACCCATCCAAGGTCAACATTGAGCATTGTAGCTACAAGTACAGGACCTGGTGTTGGTGGAATAAATGCATGTCCTACAGCAAGACCCGCAAGGAGCGGAATTACGTAGAATAAAGAAGAACGCTTTGTTCTCTTTGCAAGTGAAAATGCAAGTGGAATAAGGATGATAAGACCTGCATCAAAGAATACTGGCATTGCAATTACAAGACCTGTAATACCAAGTGCCCAAGCAGCCTTTTCATCACCGAACTTTTTAACCATTGTTATCGCCAACGTCTGTGCACCACCTGATGCTTCAAGAATCGCACCAAACATTGAACCTAAACCTACTAATAATGCAATACCTTTTAAAGTATTACTAATACCATCATTTACAGCAGTAACAATATCTGCAAATGGCATTCCCGCAATAATACCAATAGTAATTGCGCCAATTAAAATAGAAATCATCGCATGAATCTTGAATTTGATGATCAAAACAAGTAACAAAACTAGACCAATCACTGCAGCAAGTATAAGCTGCGTTGGATTTAATGTAACAGCCCCGCTCATTTTATTTTCTCCTATAAATTTTTATTTAATATTATTTGTTTCGTAATACATCTGACGTCTTGTGTATCTAATACAATTGTATCAACTGCCAATATGCTGTATCAAGTTGTATCGAATGTGGTACTATTTTCAACAAAATTAACAAAAAATAGACTATCAAATTATTTTGACAGCCTATTTTTTGTTGAAAATATACAATTTTTATAAATATGACGTCCGGAAGTTGTCAGACAACTTCAACCTAATAACTTACTTATCTCGGTTTTCACGCATTTGTACTATCATCTTTCTGTTATGTGTCAAATGCGATATCATTGCACAACGTGCTCCCATTGCATCACCACGTATAATACTATCTGTAATATCACGATGAGTTTCTATTGTTTCCTTCATTAATTTTCGGTTTGTAAGATTTGCAAATGTTGTGACCGCAGTATATATAACCGGAACTAAAACCTCTACAACACGATTACCACTGCACTTGGCAATCCACGCGTGAAACTCCATGTCTTTCTGGATATGATTCTTACCTCCAAGATACAGACTTTCTACCTCATCGCAAAGCATCTTCATATGTTGCTTATCATCTTCTGTTGCATTCTGACACGCCAGCGCTGCAAGCTCAGGTTCTATTAACATTCGAATGTCAAAAAGTTCCATCGCCAGTTTGTACTTGTCCTCAAATTTTGACAATCCGAGTGGGTCATTCATTCCATTCTCTTTTTGTTTCACAAATGTACCCGCACCTCTTCTAACTTCAAGAATTCCCCTTGATGTAAGACTTTTAACCGCTTCTCTTACTGTGCTCCGACCAACACCAAATTTAGCTGCAAGATCGTATTCATTTGGAAGCTTTTCTCCGATGTTGACTTCATCCTGCAAAATATAGAGCATCAATTGATCCTCAATCTGCGGAACAAGAAGTTTTTTATTTACTTTTTCATACTGATATGCCACAATTCTTCTCCTTTGAACAATCAATGCACAACCCACATAATTATTATAGCATGATTCCTTGGACCTCTTCCATTCTGAGGCCTTTTAATTTGGACACAGTGTCCAAAACTCAGTCCAAAACATAAATCGTATATAGACTAGCTACAATCATTCCGTCTTCTTCCTTAA
>JAKSRU010000141.1 GCA_024403475.1 Lachnospiraceae bacterium
ATTTTTGTTTGAAAATAATTTTTGTTTGTGAGGGAGCAAAATGTACAACATATTAATATGTGATGACGACAAGGATATTGTTAATGCACTTAAAATATATTTATCTAATCCGGAGTATGTTCTTTTTACCGCGTATAACGGACAAGAGGCTGTGGATATTATCAAGTCGGAAACAATTCATCTTGTGCTTATGGATATAATGATGCCTGTCATGGATGGCATTATGGCAATGGTTAAAATCAGAGAAATCTCAAATCTGCCGGTTATTCTTTTGACTGCGAAAAGTGAAGATACTGATAAGATTTTGGGACTTAATGTAGGTGCGGACGATTATATTACCAAGCCGTTCAACCCTGTGGAGGTGTTGGCAAGAGTTAATTCACAGCTGCGCAGATATATGCAGCTTGGATCTGCAAGAGTAGAAAATGATGAGGTTGTGATAGGCGGAATTACCTTAAATGAAAAGAGCCGCAGAGTGTTTGTTGACGGCGAACCTGTGATGTTTACTCCCAAGGAATTTGAGGTCCTTAGATTTTTAATGAAAAATGCCGGTCAGGCATTTACGCCCGGAGAGATTTTCAAGGCTGTATGGAATGAAGAACCGTTGTCAGGGGATAAGACAGTGGCAGTACATATCAGGCATATACGCGAGAAGATTGAGATTGATCCTGCTGACCCGAGATACTTAAAGGTTATTTTCGGTCAGGGCTATATCATGGAAAAGCGTTAGTATTTGAGGAAATAAAATGGTCGTTGAAGAGAAAACTGTTATAAGCAAGGCAAAGGAAAAAATACCGTACAGAGTCAGGGGAACAATTACTTTTAAGATTTTTTCTCTTGTCGGAATAATGATTTTTACAGCATTACTTGCTACATCAATTATCTGTGCCACGGTTATGTATCGTTCCGGTGTATTTGAGATAGGCTATTCAGAAAAAGATATCATATTCAACAAAATAGGTAATCAGGGTTGGAATGATGCATATCGAATTCTGAATAATTACATTGATGATGACATATACTATTTGGAATATATGGTTGATAACACTAACATTATGTGTGTTGAAATCTCGTATGCGGGTAATACCGGTTACTATGATGAAAACGGCTATTATTATGCGACCCAGTATTTCCCTGATTATGATGTGGTATATACATACGGTGATAAAGGGGACAAGAGTACATTTTATAATTATAATGCGGTATCATGGGCTTGCGATGAAAATGGTGTAGAAAGTACTTATTTATGCAATATTTACATTGATCCGGATTTGCCTATAGCAGATGATTACAGCACGTCTATATGGCTGATGAGAATTCTTTGTAAACTCAGATATGGAATATTTGCACTTGGTATTGCGTTTGGAATTGCCATAATGTTTTTATTTGTGGAATTAATGACTGCAATGGGTCATACAAGCGGTACCACAGAAATACATCCTGCATTTGATGCAAAATTTCCGTTCGATTTGCTTACCGTAATAATGTTTGCCGGTTGCTACGGAGCAATATATTTCTTTGATGGCATCTTTACACCGATAATATTCACTGTTCTTTCAGGTGTTTTGGCGGAGACGATGTTCCTGCTTTGGTGTATGAGCTTTGCTTCCAGAATCAAGAACCATGATCTGGTAAAGTCGCTGCTGATTACCAAGATATTAACGGTTATAGTAAAGCTCTTAAAGTATGTTCCTGTGGTATGGAAGCTTACATTGATTGGAATAGCTTTTGCGGCATCAAATACATTTCTTGTATTTTGGATGGCAAGCGGAAGACGAAATGGTTTCTGGGTAGAAAGAGATATTGCATTTGTTTTGTGGGTAATACTCACTGTAGTAGAGATTTTTGCTCTGATTTATATCGGTGTAATGCTCAAACGCCTCCAAAAATCTGCCAAGGATATGGCTGAGGGAAAGAGCGATGCGGTTGTGAACGATAAGTGGATGCTCCCTGTATTCAAGGAGCATGCATTTAACCTTAAGAGTATTCAAGAAGGTATGAATATTGCTATGGAAAAGCGAATCAGCAGTGAAAAAATGCAGGCTCAGCTTATCACGAATGTATCGCATGATATTAAAACTCCACTTACATCAATTATTAATTATTCCGACCTTATCTGTAAGGAAGAGTCTGAAAATGAGAAAATAAATGAATATGCGGAGGTACTGGGAAGACAATCGAAAAAGCTTAAGAGACTATTAGAGGATATAGTTGAAGCATCAAAGGCCTCTTCAGGAAATCTGGAAGTTAATTGTGTACCATGCACTGCAGGCAACCTCGTTATTCAGGCCGCCGGTGAATATGAGGAAAGACTTTCCGATGCCGGACTTGAGTTGGTTACAAAAAATACTGATTCGGATATAAAAATTATGGCCGATCCTCGCAGAATGTGGAGAGTATTTGATAATCTGTTAGGCAATATATGCAAATATGCACAGCCTAATACCAGAGTATACTTAAATATCGAAGAAGAAAGTGATAAGTGCTTTATAGTGTTTAAGAATACTTCTGCGCAGGAGCTGGATATCAATCCGGATGAATTGATGGAAAGATTTGTCAGAGGTGACAGGTCACGTAATACTGAAGGAAATGGTCTGGGAATGTCTATTGCCCAAAATATGGTATCTCTTCAGGGCGGCCAAATGAGAGTTTGCATTGATGGTGATCTGTTTAAGGTTATCCTTGAGTTTCCGTTGATTAAGGCTGAACAGGACAAGAATGTATAACTTAAATTAGGTTTTTGATAAATAAAATAATTAATATTCAGATAGACTTCGTCTTGAACAGTTTGTTTGAGACGAAGTTTTTTTGTTGAAATCCTCTCGATTTAATAATGCTTTTTGCCTGCGTTAAAATTGTTGTGGAAACGGTTGCGCAAATATGATATTATGAACGCGTAGTAAACTGAATTATTGCTTTTTACCGGGAGGAAATTTATGAAAAGCACAAAACTAAAGCAACTGTTAGCGTCGGTTGTAGCTATGACCTTGTTGGCTACAGGTATTACGGGTTGTACCAAAGGGACGGAGGACGGTAATGCTGTAGGAGATACAAATGTTGAAGTGTATCAGGCTGCATTGCCGACAGAGGTTCAGGATTCTGAAATATATGTAGCACCTATTAATGGAATCGATGAAAACTTTATTCGTGGTATGGATATTTCCAGCCTTCTGGTAGAGGAAGCAAGTGGTGTTAAGTATTTCGATGAAGCAGGACAGGAGCAGGATTTATTTAAGATTCTTGCAGATAACGGTGTAAACTATATTCGAGTTCGTGTTTGGAACAATCCTTATGATGAAGCCGGTAACGGCTATGGCGGCGGTAATTGCGATGCTTCTACAGCTGCAACACTCGGTTCAAGAGCAGCCGCTTACGGAATGAAGCTCAATGTTGATTTTCATTATTCGGATTTCTGGGCTGATCCTTCAAAGCAGATGTGCCCCAAGGCATGGGCTGATATGAATATAGATGAGAAACAGCAGGCAATCTACGATTATACAGTCGAAAGCTTAAATATGATTTCGGACGCCGGCGCTGATATCGGTATGGTTCAAATCGGTAATGAGATTAATCACGGAATGGCCGGTGAAACTACTGAAGATAATATAATTCTTTTACTGAAAAAAGCTTCTGAGGCTGTGAGAAAGATATCTGCAGAACGCGGTAATGATATAAAAATTGCTGTTCATTTTACTAATGTGGATGACAAATCAAGTATGCTCAGAAAAGCTTTATGGCTTAGTAATGAAGAGCTTGATTATGATATTTTCGGAATTTCCTATTATTCTTACTGGCATGGCGGACTTAAGAATATGAAGGATACGCTTGCAACCATTAAGGGACAGTACAAAAAGGATGTAATGGTACTGGAAACCTCATTCCCGTATACCGGTGAGGATGGAGATTGCTTCGGTAACAGTGTCAGTGAAGATGATATTGCAGGTGAGTATATCTGCAGTGCGCAGAGCCAGGCTAATGCTGTCTGGGATGTTATGTCAAAAATGGCAGAAATTGGCGGACTGGGAGTTTTCTATTGGGAAGGAGCATGGATTCCGGTTGGAAACAGCTATGATACTAATCAGGAGATTTGGAATAAGTTCGGTTCTGGCTGGGCAAGCTCATATTCTACTGATTATGATCCGAATGATGCCGGAAAATATTACGGCGGCTGTTCGTGGGATAATCAGGCGTTCTTTGATTTTGACGGTAAGGTTTTGCCTTCACTTGGTGTATTCAAATATATTTATTGCGGAACCAATACTCCGGAAAAGCTTGAGTTCTTTAAGTCCTGCAGTGTTGAGGTTACCCAGGGACAGGATATTGTGATGCCGGAGGGAGTATATGGTGTCTACAATAATCGAGAACTTTCAAGAGAAGTTCCTACAGTATGGAAGGCTGAAGAGCTGGAGGCTATAGATACTTCTATGGGCGGTGAATATCAGGTACATGGAATTACTGAGGATGGTTACGAGGTTATCGCTAATATTTTGGTGACATATGCGAATCTGCTTGATGATCAGGGATTTGAGAATGGCTCTGCAGCATGGCAGGTTGGATTTGACTGCGCAGTTAATCCTACAGATATTCAAAATAAGGCATCCGATGCTTATGCGGGTGAAAAGGCCATGCATTTTTGGAATGCAGATGAAGAACAGGTATTTTGGGTTGAACAGACCATAACCGCGACTGAGGACGGAACCTATAATGCTTTTGCATATATTCAGGGTGGTGATGCCGGTTCCGATCATAAGGTCAGATTCTATATTAAAGTTAACGGGGAAGAAGCCGCCTCAGATGATACCGCCAAACTTACAGGATGGAAGCAGTGGAGCAGACCTGAAGTCAATGGGGTTGAAGCAGTTGCCGGAGATGAGATTACTGTAGGAATGTATGTAAGCTGTGCCGCCGGCGGTTGGGGAACTATGGATGAGTTTTGTTTATATAAGGACTGATTTTGCTTGACTTTAGTATGCTAAATTGATAACATCATAGCGTTAACTTAAAAGGCATAAGCCTGAGTTAAATGGAGGAAAAGATTATGAAAAAGAAGTTTTTAGCAACAGTTCTTGCTACTGCTATGGTATTTGCTATGGCAGGCTGCACCAACAACGATGTTAACGCTGATGTTGATGCAATCACTAATGGTGACGAGGTAGTTACCGATGATACTGCTAATCAGGAAGTATCAGACGAGCAGCAGGGTGAAGAAAATGACGGTGAGTCAGCTGAGCAGAGCGACCTTGATTATATCAAGGAAAAGGGTACTCTTGTTGTTGGTATCACTGATTTCGAGCCTATGGATTACAAGGATGAGAACGGCAACTGGATTGGCTTTGATGCTGAGCTCGCAGAGGCTTTTGGAGCTTCTCTTGGTGTTACTGTTGAATTCGTTGAAATCGATTGGGACAACAAGATTATGGAGCTTAACGGCAAGACCGTTGACTGCATCTGGAACGGAATGACTCTTACTGAGGAAGTTAAGAGTGCTATGGAGTGTTCAGCCGCTTATTGTGTAAATGCACAGGTTGTTATCGTTAACGCTGATGTTGCTGATCAGTATCAGACAACTGATTCTCTCTCTGAGCTCACTTTTGCTGTAGAGGCAGGAAGTGCAGGAGAAGAGCAGGCTAACGAGTATGGTCTTACATATACTGCAGTAGAGTCACAGGCAAATGCTCTTATGGAAGTAAAGGCAGGAACCTCTGATGCAGCAATTATCGATAACCTTATGGCAGCTGCTATGGTTGGTGAAGGTACCAGCTATGCTGAGCTTACTTACACTGTAGCACTTAACTCTGAGGAGTACGGTGTAGGCTTCAGAAAGGGTTCTGACGCAGCAGCAGTTCTCAACGCATTCTTCGTATCAAGCCTTGCAGACGGTTCTATGATGGAGCTTGCTGAGAAGTATGGCGTTTCTGCAATGATTATGCAGTAATACTAAATATAATTCGTATATTATATTGAAATTATTCAGTCAGGGGCAATTTATTTGCCCCTGACATTGTGGTTTATAAATAGGATAATTACAACGCATAGGAGTAGTAAAAATGAGTAATGAGAAGACTCAGAAACTGAAGAATAATATATTTAACAGCATTTTGGCAGTTGCATGTCTTATCGGTGTTGTTGTAATAACTTTATTCTATATTATAGACAACAACAAAAATGCAAAAAGTACAGAAGCACTCAATGTGGCTCAAGAGTATGTGGACGCTAAGCAGTATGATGAGGCAATTGAGCAGTATAAAGCAGTCATCTCGATTGATTCTAAGAAGATGGCGGCTTATACAGGTATTTCCGACACATACATTCTTCTTTCTGAGGAAGCAAGCGCAAATGATGATGAAGTCCTTGCAAAAAGCTATATCTCAAAGGCTAATCAGATTAAAGCGCTTGGAGAACAGGTATGTGATACCACTAAGTTTAAGAATCAGCTCCCGATTGTATTTAAGTCGCTGAATACCGGTTTTATTCAGACGCTTAAGCTTTTTGCGATAACACTTGCAGGAGCACTTCCTCTCGGATTGCTCATTAGCTTTGGCACACGTTCTAAGGTGAAGATTGTAGGCGGATTTTTTAAGTTCCTTATTTGGATTGTAAGAGGTACGCCGCTGATGCTTCAGTTGATTCTTATATATTATGGTCCGGGTACACTGGGCAATAATATAT
>JAKSRU010000142.1 GCA_024403475.1 Lachnospiraceae bacterium
GCAGCACCACGAACAGTATTGTGTGAAAGTCCTACAAACTTCCAATCAAACATGCTGTCCTCTCTGATACGTCCTACGCTAACGCCCATTCCGTTCTCATAATCAACATCAAGTGCAACCTGAGGTCTGTTATCCTCTTCCATATAACGAAGGAACTGCTTGGGAGCACTGGGAAGTCCAAGCTCCTGAGGAACACCTGAAAATGCCTCAAGCTTCTCAATAAGCTGTTCCTTGGTAGGCTTCTTAGCAAAGTTTACAAATACAGCAGCGGTGTGTCCGTTAAGAACGGGAACTCTGATGCACTGGCTGGTAATCTTAGGAGAAGTTGCAGGCTTAATTACGCCATCTTCGATAGTACCCCAAATTCTAAGAGGCTCCTTCTCTGACTTCTCTTCCTCACCACCGATGAAGGGAATAATATTACCTTCCATCTCGGGCCAATCCTTAAAGGTCTTACCTGCACCTGAAATTGCCTGATAGGTAGTAACAACAACCTCAGTAGGCTCAAACTCTTTCCAAGCAGTGAGCACGGGAGCATAGCTCTGAATAGAACAATTAGGCTTAACTGCTACGAATCCTCTGGTGGTGCCAAGACGCTTCTTCTGGAAGTCAATAACCTTCATATGCTCTGCATTAATCTCCGGAACTACCATAGGTACATCGGGAGTCCAACGATGAGCACTATTATTTGAAACTACAGGAGTCTCAGTCTTAGCATATGCTTCCTCAATAGCCTTGATTTCATCCTTGGTCATATCAACAGCGCTAAATACAAAATCAACCTTAGATGCAACTTCTTCAACCTGAGTAACATCCATTACTACAAGCTTCTTAACAGCTTCAGGCATAGGAGTGGTCATCTTCCAACGTCCGCCAACTGCTTCCTCATAGCTCTTTCCTGCAGAACGAGGTGAAGCTGCGACTGCAACAACCTCAAACCAAGGATGATTCTCAAGCAGAGCGATAAATCTCTGACCAACCATACCGGTTGCACCTAAAATACCAACTTTTAACTTCTCGTCCATAATAATTCTCCCTTTATATAAATATTAATTATATCAATTCAAAAACAAATTAATTATGTGTTATATCAACCAAACAAAGGATCAACTAAAGCCTTTTCTGAAGCAAGATACTCTGAAGAAGCTTTAATATAATCATTCATTACACCCTTACCGGGTGCACCGGCAGTAAGTCTCTTCTCTACACAAGTCTCAAGTGATACAGCCTCATACAAATCTTCTTCAAATACATTGCTGATTTCCTTAAGCTCGGCAAGTGTCATTTGTTCGATTGATTTACCCTTATCAATACAGGTAAGAACCAATTCACCGATAATCTTGTGTGCATCTCTGAAGGCTACTCCCTTACCTACAAGATAATCAGCAGCATCAGTAGCATTTGTAAAGCCGTTCATTGCACTGGCAGCCATTCTGTCCTTGCGGAACCTCATAGTAGCTATCATTCCTGTGAAAAGATGGATGCAATTATCTGCATTGTCCATAGCATCAAAGGCCACTTCTTTATCTTCCTGCATATCTTTATTATATGCAAGAGGAAGACCCTTCATAGTAGTAAGAAGTGACATCAATGCACCGTAAACACGGCCTGTCTTACCTCTTACAAGCTCTGCAATATCAGGATTCTTCTTCTGAGGCATAATTGAGCTTCCTGTAGAAAATGCATCATCAAGCTCAACAAACTGATATTCATTACTGTTCCAGATAATTATCTCTTCACAAAATCTTGAAAGATGAAGCATTGTTGTTGATAAAGTGAATAAATATTCCAAGAGATAATCTCTGTCTGCTACTGAATCAATACTGTTTCTGGTAGGGCAATCAAATCCGAGTAATGAAGCACTGTAAGCTCTATCCAACGGATAAGTAGTTCCTGCAAGCGCGCCTGCGCCAAGAGGACACTGATTCATTCGTGTAAACAAATCACTCAATCTGCTTCTGTCTCTTCTAAACATTTCAAAATATGCACCATAATGATGAGCCAATGTAATAGGCTGTGCCTTTTGAAGATGTGTAAAACCGGGCATATAGGTCGCTACATTCTCTTCCATTGTCTTAAGAATTGTCTCAAGCAATGTGTGAATCAGCGAATCAGTACCGGCAACACGATTTCTTGTGTAAAGTCTCATATCCAAGGCAACCTGATCGTTACGGCTTCTACCGGTATGAAGTCTTTTACCGGGCTCACCAATTCTATCAGTAAGAACTGCCTCTACAAAGCTATGAACATCTTCATATTCTGATGTAATAACAAGCTTACCGTTTTTTACATCCTCTTCGATAGAATCAAGTCCTGCAAGTATAGCATCCTTGTCTGAATCAGTAAGAATATTCTGCTTAGCTAGCATTTTTACATGAGCACGGCTTCCTGCAATATCTACAGTAAGCAGTCTCTTATCAAAAAGTATTGATGCATTAAAATCATATACTTCCTGGTCTGTATTGGAGGTAAATCTACCACCCCATAACTGTGCCATATTCGGACTCCTTTTACAAATATCATCAGCCCACAAATATGTGTGCTATATCAGATTAGATTTTCTAATATATATCAGTAAAAGTCAACATAAAATATTAAATAAATTATACGATTTATACATTTATATTCTAATAAACATTGTAAACCGCTCAACAACAACTCATATAACTAAATGTGGACATAGAAAAAGTCTGTAAACGCACTGTTTACAGACTTAATACTAAAGCTGAAAATGGGACTCGAACCCACGACCCCTTCATTACGAGTGAAGTGCTCTACCAACTGAGCTATTCCAGCTTGTTCTTTCGACCTCATTTATTATATATATCGAATACTAAAAAAGCAACTACATTTAGTCCTTCTGCATATGAACATCCAGCTGAGGGAAAGGAATACTGATACCTGCCTTATCGAGGGTTTTCTTGGTATCTTCTGTGAGCTTAAATTTAGCATCCCAGTAATTCTTACCCTCTACCCAGAATCTGACAATTAAATCAACACTTGAGTTGCCCAAATTAGTAACTGCTACTCTTTTTTCCTTCTTTTGTATTACAAATTCATCTTCATCAAGCATTTTCATCAATGCGTCTTTTGCAGCATCAATATCAGCTGAATATGATATTCCGACATTAATATCGATTCTTCTGTATTTTTCCTTGGTTACATTAGTAGTAGCACTATTTGCCATACTACCGTTAGGCAGAATAACTAATCGATTATCAGCAGTCAATAATTTAGTATAACAAATCTGAATCTCTTTAACAGTACCTTCAGTGCCGGTTCCGCTATCTACAATATAATCTCCAACTGTAAAAGGCTTTGTAAGAAGAATCAGTATTCCACCTGCAAGATTTGATAAGCTTCCCTGTAATGCAAGACCGACAGTCACACCTGCTGAAGCAATGAGTGCGCTCAGTCCGGCAGCGTCGAAACCAAACAATTCAGCTATTACTATAATCAGGACTACATATAGACCCACCTTAAGAAAAGAATCTATAAAGGTCATTACGCCTTTATCAGCCTTTCCTTTCTCCATAGATTTATGAACGACTTTTCTTACAAGTTTAATAAGATTATAACCGATTATAAATACTAAAATTGACAGAAGCACTCGAAGCGCAAGCTGCATAGCCTTTGACGGCAGTTCATTCATATACTGCTCAAATAAACTGGGTTGAAATATAGAATCAACTGCATCTTGAAAATATCCTAAAGCATTAGGAACTTTTGAAGTTAATAAAATAAACATTACTTATTTTCCATTCTTTTTAGTTCTTTTAACAGGAGTATAATTCCTGATACGTTCTTCAATGACCTTTGCAAGTTCTTGCTCTGTATAGGGAATAAATTTCATAATCGTCATTGACTGAGCGCCGAGTTTTACGCTTATTGATTGTGGTCTGCCATCTGCAGATACAGCTTCAGCTCTTAAAATCTCATTATTAACTATTCCGGTACCGCCAAATACTTTGTCATCAGTATTAATCAGTTCTTCATATTTTCCTTCATAAGGTACACCGGTAGTTACAGTCTGTGAAATTCCTGCAAAATTGAATATTGCAATCATCATTTCTTCCGGATCATCAGTTTTTCTCACATAAGAAATATAACATCCGTCGGCCTTCATGTTACTGAGCCATTCAAAGCTGTCAGAATTGTTATCATTTTTGCCGATTGCAGGTTCATGAGTTAACAATCTGTTAAGTTCAGCACAAAGCTTTTTTGATGATGCATCAATATCTTCTGAAACAAGCTTATTTCCCGGATGCATATATTCATAAGCAATCGCAAGCCTGATAGCAGATTTTTTCATATTTTCATCACCGGGTAATCTATTCATAAGTGAATCATAGCCTAAATTTATCTTATCAGACATAGGCAAAACGAACTTTTCAGCATATGAATACACAAATTCATCTACCAGCTTATTGTGAAGATTTTTTCTGTTAATCGGATCATATGAAAGATACTCATAAAAATCATTAATATATCCTTCATTCCATTTATAATCGAAGCCGAGACCGCCATCCTTTTGTGAAGCAGTCATACCTGCATGAGCTGAACTGTCTTCGGCAATTACGATGACTCTCTTGCATTCATTATTGACTTTATCAATAAAATTCTTAATAAAAGCTACTGCTTCGATATTTTCATTATCACCGTAAATATTAGGAACCCATTGTCCATCGCACTTACCGTAATCGAGATAAAGCATTTTAGCAATGTTCGACATACAGATTCCGTCAGCATGAAATTCCTTAAGCCAATACATACCATTAGATAACAGGAAGCTTATAACCTCACCTCTTCCGTACTGATAGAGCATATTGGCGCCGTCATAGCTTATGCCCTGTAGAGGATTCTGATGCTCGAACAAAGCTGTACCATCAAATTTTTCCATAGAACCCATAGCTCTTCCAAAGCCTGATGAGTTCCAATTAACAATAACTCCCAATTCTGACTTATGGCACAGATCGATAAATTTTTTCAAAGTATCACAGGTAGCATTTTTATTAATTGAATAAATATAACTTATACATGTTTTTTCGGCATCGTCATAATTTTGAGGATTAATCTGCACATAATTATAACCCTGCATCTTAATATGCTTAATCAGCTTTGCTGCATCTTTTTCAAAGTTGGTCAAGTCTTCAGTAAAGTGATTATCTGAAATTTCGTATACCAATATATTATCAGGCTTGCATTTATTAGCCTTAATATAAGCATCATCAGACCACTTGTAGCTATTAGCACTATTTACTACAGAAACACCATCCTTTAAGACTGTAGAATAGGGGTCATTTCTTTTGAGAATGATATCTCCTTTTAGCTTGATTTCAAACTGATATTTTGAGCCTTCAAGCTCACCGGGAATGAATAATTCAAAGAATCCGCCTTCGATTCTTTTCATCTGATGAATTCGCCCGTCCCAGCTATTGAAGTCACCAACAACACTTACTCTCAAAGCATTAGGTGCCCATACGCTGAAAAGAACACCCTTTTCTCCACTATGGCTCATCAATTTTGCTCCAAAACGGCTATATGCATCAAGCATATCTCCATTACAGAAGCTGTCGATATCTGCTTTCTTTATTATCTGAGCATGTCTATATGGATCTCCCATTTCAACAGACTCTTTTTTTATAGTTTTCTTACCACTTAAAGTCTCATAAGTAACATTATATGAATAGTTAAAAATCTTTTTTTCCGGAAGAATCACTGCAAAATAACCATCTTCGTCAGCGACCTCCATTTGAGTAACCTGATCACCAACCAGCGGGTCAGCAGATAACCATTTAACGCTAACTGCTTTTGCTCCGGGGAAATAAGCTTGAATAAGGGTTCCTCCGTTTGTAGCATGAGGGCCAAGTAAATCCTGCGGATGATCACATTCCGAATATATAATCTCTTCAATATCTGCCCAGTTCATTAACTTATAAAGCTTTTTATTCATGTCTTACCCCTTTTTTATATTAGTCTGTTACTAACTTATATATTTTATCATTCAAAATATTACATAACAAGGTTGTCACATTAAATTATTAAGTATAAAATAAATTCAAATGTTTATTTAAAGAGGTGAACAAAATGACAGACGAACAAAGAAAAATGCTTGATAGAATAAATAAGTATGCAGAAACAAAGCTTGCAGATATAGACCCGCAAAACACCAGAGTTTCCTTTCAGCTCGAGGCATTAAAGCCTGTTATGCAGGAAATTGCCAATGAAAGAGGCTGCGAATTAACAGATGTTTTTATTGAATATATGGATCTTGCAAGCGAAGCATCTGTTGCATCAGATGAGAAAATGAAGGAAGCATTAAAAGACTTAAATGACGGCTCGGACGGAATGCCTCCTATGCTTTACAGATAAACAACAAAGCCATCGGATTAACTCCGATGGCTTTTATATTGCTTAAATTTGTTTGGTTATTAACCCTTTACAACACGTACTCTGTATACTCCGTCTACAGCCTCAAGTGCTTTAACAACATCAGCGGTAGGCGCACTCTCAACATCAAGAAGTGTATATGCATACTCTCCTCTTGACTTATTAAGCATATCAGAAATGTTGATTCCGGCAGCACCGATAACTGCGGTGAACTGAGTAATCATATTTGCAATATTCTTGTGGAATACAGCAATAC
>JAKSRU010000143.1 GCA_024403475.1 Lachnospiraceae bacterium
ACATTCCTTTATTCTTTATTTTATCCTATTCTTTATCGTACAGGCTTAATATTGATATTGACTCCGAGCTTGTCCTCACTGTCGACAACAGTCCATCTGCCAATCCTCATTGTGCATCACTCATTATAATAATACTGTAAAACCATCAACACCATTCCATCGTATATATTTTCCTTGAGTATCTCACCTTGGACCTCCCAACCCTTGTCAGCAATCTTAGTAACCGGCTCGGATATTATCTCTTCCACCTTCTCATTTACATCCTGTCGATACGCTTCTTCACTCTTTTCCTGCGCATATATCGTATCCTGTATGACCGTCTCATCCAATGAAGGGAACATGAATTCATACAAAAGTCCGGCCATAAAAGTATTACTGTAGTCTCTATCGGGATCAAGACTAAAATATTCAATCAAAGGAGCAAAATCCTCCTTAAGCTTTGGATCATTTAATCTGGACATAATATAATTTTTCTTGCATACAGGATTGATGTATCTATATATTTCGAGATATCCGCAGTATTGACAATACAAATCATCACTTTCTGCCAAAGTCACCGCACTTATAAAGGTTGCTTCATTTTCAAGATAATAACCCTTGTGATGACAAAGCTCATGACTGATGGCCACCGGATTATACAGTTCGCTCATGTATTTGTTGTAGGTAGGCTCCATAGTATAGATATAGTTATAACCGCCTATTCCCATCATATCCAATACAGCAGAGCAGAGTGCTTTCTTAGCCGGAGAATAGTGCCCCTTCAATTTCGGGAATTCATCAGACCTTGCTCGCATAATCTCAAAAATCTCTTCCTGAGTATAATCAACTATAACATTTCCGCTTTCATCCCTGTCTATCTGAGCAGCAATCTCATTAAGTCGTAAAACCACTATATCTCTGACTGCTTGAACCTCATCGTTGGTATATATCGTCCTGGTATTATCGCTCACCCGGAGTACATTCCCCCTGATAGGTATCAACCAGTTAGTCGTATAAACAAATAGAAATGCCAGAATAATTGCCAGGCAGCTTTTAGCATATTTTTTGTAAAACAAGCCAAAGGCCTTCTTCTTAAATAGGATAAGCCTTACTATTCCAAGTATTACCAATAATACCAGCAGGGCAGCTCCCACATACATAATGATTTCACCTATGGCAATCCTGCACCAGCCGGTGAGCGTTCCAACCACTGCATTGATTCCACGATAAACCGTAACCGCATACCAATCGCAAAAAGACTTACTGAAGGCCATCAGATTAAGAACAACAGTTAATACCGCAAAAACTATCACTGTAATCCAATATTTTGAAATCAGTTTTTTATCCTTTTTGCTCATAAGCTCTCCTCACATCAAACTCCGGATGCTTTTATAATAAAATAAAACAAGGCCATTTGTATATTACAAATGACCTTGCACATTAAGAATCTTTAGTAGTTCTGCTCTCTTACTTCAAAGTATGCCTGCGGGTGATTGCAAACGGGACATTTCTCAGGAGCATTGGTGCCAACTACAATATGTCCGCAGTTGCGACACTCCCATACCTTAACCTCACTCTTCTCAAACACTGAAGCAGTTTCCATATTGTTGAGTAGCGCGCGATATCTTGCCTCGTGTTCTTTCTCTATAGCAGCTACTCCTCTAAACTTTTCTGCAAGCTCGGGGAATCCTTCCTCCTCTGCGGTCTTGGCAAAATTCTCATACATATCGGTCCATTCGAAGTTTTCACCGTCAGCAGCCGCTGCAAGATTTGCCTTGGTATCGCCGATACCTGCTAACTCCTTGAACCACATTTTTGCATGCTCCTTCTCATTATCGGCTGTCTTCAGGAAGATAGCTGACATCTGCTCATAGCCTTCCTTCTTTGCAACAGATGCAAAGTAAGTATACTTATTTCTTGCCTGAGATTCACCTGCAAATGCTTCCTGTAAATTCTTTTCAGTCTGTGTTCCTGCATACTTATTAGACATAATAATCTCCATTCTGTAAACTGTTTCGAAAATTCTATTTAACACCAATCGCTTCAATTCCCTAACTAATCAGGGACTAATATATTATCTCGCCAAATATAATAATATTCAATCATATCTATTCCAAACTATTCACATATTCTATGCCGGTAATTACCCAATCGTACTTCTCCAATTCAAGCCCGTTACCGCAATATTCACATTTACCGCCGGAAATAAGTGATATAGTTGCTCCGCATCCGGAACATCTGTACATTGACACATCATGCTTAATCTTGTGGTCTCTTCTCTGTTTCAAAGAAATCTTTACTATTCGTTTTTCCTTCACAAGACCGCTTGGAGTATCAAGAGTCAAATACAATTCTCTGTTAAGTGTGAGATACTGATATGTATCATCAGTTGTAAAATCCTTCATTCGATATGCACCGGGCTCACATATAATTGCCTGTTGAAGGCTGTTAATCATTGCCGTAATATCCCCCTCAACAAAGTTCTGCACATCATAATAACTATTTGCATAGCAAATCGATTTTATTTTGCAATCTAATGAAGCGAGAAATTCTTCATTACAATAAGCCGCATCAGTTCTTCTGATATCGCGCTTAACAAGGCTTGATGCACCCGGACCCTTCTTATCACTGTGCACCTGAGTAGCTATAGCAACAGCTATTCCTCCGATAATCAATCCCAGCTTGATAATGAGCAAAAAGATCATAATGATTATCGCAAATATGATTAACTCTCTTCTGTAATAAATTATGCTGTAGACAGTAGGCATAAGCGTAAAGAATGGTATAACTACACCGACTGCAATCATAATTATTGCACCGATAACACCTCCGCTCACATTTTTTCCAACCTCTCTGGTCTCATTACTTTCGACATTGGAAAAAAGTGCGCATACCTTATCTTCGAACTGGTCTACCGTATATTTTGTACCGCAATAATCACAGCCATCCAAAAGCTTTTGATAGGTAGTCGGTGCTCCGCAGTTTAGGCAAATATATGATTCATCCGGAGTCTTCGAGCTAATGACATAATATCTCATTCTCTTGGTGCACTCTTCATGATGAATAGTCATTCCATTCCTAAAAAAGGAACGCGAAAGCTTAGTGTTCTCATTTATATCGACAGTAAGAAACTTTCCGTCTGTTTTGTAGGTACAGGTAGTATCATCCGGATTCCTTCGCATATAATTGAAAACCTTATCAAAGGCTTCATAACTGACATAAATCATATGCTGCTCAAGTCTTCTCTTTTCAAGATACAGGCTGTACCAATGCTCCTGAGTGACTGATGTCATCGGGTTTGGTGATTCGGATGCGCCGTTCATAAACCACTGAACCAGCTCTTTTCTGTATCTGTCAATCAGCACCTCATTTTGATAATTTAAGTGACGGTATTTGAAATGATTTTCAAACACCTTCCCCACATCATCAAAGCTCTCATTCAACTCTCGCGACATATCTCTATTTTGTTCTGCCATAACTATTTCCCACCCTCGTATAGCATATAAAAAATCTGTCCTCCAAAGCACTATGCTTTACAGGACAGAACAAATAATTAGTACCTTCCGGTTATTTACTGCACCTTCTCATAGAATATCTCTATCATCTGCTTCTTCAATTCGCTCATATCCGGATAGAACTCTTCGAATGTTTCACCCATAACAGTCTCGCCCGGCATCATATATATATCCTCACCGGAAAAGCTGTAATCTGAAAGAATACTTGCAAGATAGGACATCTCATCAGCTGTAATATCAGTAACAGTATATTTAGATATTTTGGAATAAATGCTAAGCGGAACTGTTACATCCGCCTTTGTTGCTTCCTTAAGCTTAGCAACCAATGCAGTCAGATATGTCTTCTGTCTGCTTGCACGCATTCTGGCACTGCCAAACACATTGGTGTCTCGTTTTTTTACAAACACGATTGATGCATCGCCCTTTAGTAAGACAGATTCACCTTCGACCCAGCCATATCTCATTCCGGCAGCGTCAGCAGGAATTACAACTTCTACTCCACCAACAGCATCATTAATGATGGGAATAGCCTCATAATTAACTGAGATGTATCCGTGAATCGGCAAATCATAATACAGAGCGGATACCGCATCTCTGGTCAACTCACAGCTCTGATTTTTACCATCTCCAAAGCCGTGTTGTACTGCAATCTGAGCAGTGCTGACCAAATCCTGGCCGTACTCACCCATTCCGACCATCGTGATATCAGTCATTGTATTTCTGTCTATCGCCAAAATACTTATCTTTTTATTATCAGGATTTATTACCAGGAGAAACAAAGCATCACTCTGACCACCGTCAGTTGCATTTTTTGACTCAACAGCTTCTCCGCTTTTATCAATTCCAAGCACTAAAAAAGTCAGTATATCGGAATTATACTCATAAATCTCTCCGTTATATCTGAC
This sequence comes from Lachnospiraceae bacterium, assembly GCA_024403475.1. Taxonomy (GTDB): domain Bacteria; phylum Bacillota; class Clostridia; order Lachnospirales; family Lachnospiraceae; genus AC2028. Next base: position 4,400 of record JAKSRU010000143.1, read on the forward strand.
CCAACCTTCTTGCCATACAACGGTCGGATCCACCTCTGCAACTTCTGTTGTACCGTCTTCTTCAACCTCTTCAAAGCTCAGTACAGGCGCAGTGCTGGTAGCCTCGCTGTATAGTCTGCGTTCACCTACTTTAATTAAAATGCTGCTGCCTATATAGATAACCAGCATCACTATTGCCAATATTCCAACAATCTTTGCAAATATCAGCCACTTATTTCTTTTAGTCTTACGGACCGGCTTATGGTTCTTTCTGTCCACACTAATCTCCGCTTCTGTCTAAAAAGCTGTACACCACGCGTATGGAGTAATTGCTTTTTCATAAAATTAACCATGCATGATTAACTTTGTCTAATGACAAATTTTCTAATTTTTGAAAAGTTTGAATATTGAGATAAAATCTCTAAATTACAGGGGTGGGCGCCCCACCCCTTAAATACAAACTAGCGTCTGTATCTCTTGATGCATACTGCAGATCCTGCAAGTGCTACAAGTCCAACAAGTACATATACAGTAGTGTTGGTAGCACCGGTCTTGGGAGCAGTAGCGTTGAGTACGATGATGATGGGAGAGTAGCTAGTCATAATGAACTCTACTCTACCGTTCTTAGCTGTAGAGTTAAGGATTTCAGTAGTTCCGTCACTCTTAAGGTGAATAACGGTAACTGCCATACCTTCTACAACACCATCTACAGGGATTGAGAATGCAGCTTCGCCAGTTCCGGCAGGAACTACGATGTCAACGATTGTAGCAACCTTTGCGTTGTTTCCAACAGCTGCAACAGCGGCGTTAACAAGAGTGGTAGCCTGTGCGTCAGTAGCCTTCTGAGTAGTAGCTCCTACTCCTGAAGTTACTGTTACAGATCCCCAATTCTCAAGCTGAGCCTCGGTAACTGCCTGTCCTGCAGGTGTTGAAACAACAACATCAGAACTTGCAGCGGGAGTTGTGCTTGCAGCGGGGCTGTTAGCAGCAAATGCTGTCATACTCATACCAAATGTAAGCACTGCTACACTGATAAGAGCTAAAATCTTTTTCTTCATAATCCGGTAATCTCCTCCTTCCTAAGATTTACGCGTGGTTTATGCTTTCTATATTAATCGGTTTCCCGAATAATATCATTTAATATGGCGCGCATGTATTGCGCCAGACACCAAAACTTCTACAAACATTAAGAGCATTGACTATTGATTTCGTCCGTCCGCAACCAGAACCGCACCCAGAACATATCTTTTCTCAGGCTTGGTACCAATGCATGTCTCAAGTGTAATAATGTTACTGTCTGTGCCGACTTCAACCTCAGTGTTCACATGGTCTCTGAAGCCGTCTGACTGTAATATGGTATTCAGATAAATACCTCTGGTTTCCTCATTGGTAAAGTCAAAGCCCATAAGTATATGAATATTGGAATACTCGTATGATGCAAATACCTGATATACCAAGGGTCCTTCAGGAGTATATACATATACGTAAGGATGATTATTGAAAAACTCAACATCCTCATAATAGTGCAGATTTGCAAACATACTTCCGTTATTCATATTATGACCGTAGATTACGGTATTAAAATCACTGAAGTCTGTAGCATTCAAAAACTGCGAATATATACATCCCGGATATCCTGTACTGCCATCAAGATTGTGATCCAAATAATAATCCAATTCTGTCGGATGCTGTACTATCGGATAATCAATCTGCGTATCCGGAATTGTAATCCAGGCATATATGTCTTCATTAGTATCAGTACGAAGAGCGTCAAAATCAATCTGCTTTTCAGGAATATCGTAAATTGAAAGATCAACCGGTTCAGGAATCTCTTCCTCATCTCCTTGCTGATTTTCACCATCGTTTTCGGGTTCGTTATTATCCTCCGAATCGATTACCTGACTCTCATCGATAGGTGCGCCGACTGTAGTCTGTGCAGCCAAATCCTCATACATCTTCTGTTCATTGCGTGCCTTCATATTCGTAATAACCGCATATGCTATTGCACATGCACCGGCTACGAAAAGCACAATTGCCAATATTAAAAAGACTGTTTTTTTCTTGGGTTTGTCTGTATTCATATCTCTTACACATCAGGCTAACTAATTTGTAGCCTATCCCCATCCTAAAGAAGGTTTTATAAATTTTACTCTTTTTTTTCAAAAATATCAACCATTATTGTAACATCACAGTTTCGGTAATTTTTCAAGGTAAGTGCAACACCATGATGCATTTACTCTGAAGGAATTAT
>JAKSRU010000144.1 GCA_024403475.1 Lachnospiraceae bacterium
AAAATGGTCCCAAAGTGGGAAAAACATCCCACATCGTCCCACCGAATTCTATATTTAGATTAATGGAGTGGGTACACAACAAAATATTGTAAAGTTTGTAGAAAAAGCCCGTCGGACATGGTCCGGCAGGCTTTTTTTGTTGTGCAAAATGCACCAAACAAAATCTTAATTTTTCTTAAAAATTCTTAAGTTAAATGCTTGATATTGCTTGCTTTATGGGGTAATTTAGTATAAAATTACAGTGTAAGTGGGAAGAAGTGGGATACTGTACCCATAAAGTGGGATAAAAATGAGCTTTGAAGCTTAGGAAAGGAGACGGTACGATGGCTGGTTTGATCGGCGAATACAATCACACAATCGATGCCAAGGGTCGTCTCAGCATTCCTTCTAAGTTTCGTACCGTGCTTGGGGATTCATTTGTTATCTCAAAAGGAATTGATTCCTGCTTAATCATCTACTCTGAAGAAGAGTGGAGTGCTTTCCAGGCTAAATTGAATACACTTCCCAGTTTTGATGACGATGCAAGAGAGGTTAAGCGTTTCTTCGGTTCGGGTTCAGCTTATGTTGATGTTGATGCTCACGGAAGAATTCTTGTTCCTTCAAACCTCCAGGCATACGCAGGCCTTTCCAAGGATGTAACAATTGTCGGTACCACAGACGGTAAAGCTGAAATTTGGGACACTGACAAATGGAATGAGAGAGAAGGCCGTACCAGTCCTAAGGATGCAGTTAAGAATCTGTTCAGCAGAGGAATCTCTATTTAAGGTGGGGTGAGAATAATGGAGTTCGTACATTACTCCGTAATGCTTAATGAGACAATTGAACAGCTTGACATAAAGCCTGAAGGAATATATCTGGACGGAACACTCGGCGGGGCCGGACATTCAAGTGTGATCGCAGGAAAGCTTACCACCGGACATTTATACGGTGTGGATCAGGATGAGGCGGCAATAAAAGCAGCTTCGGAGAGATTAAAGCCCTTTGGAGACAGAGTTACCGTTATTCGCAATAACTACTGCAATGCAGTGAGCGAATTAGAGGAACGAGGGGTTAAAGAGGTTGACGGTATTCTCCTTGATTTGGGAGTCAGCTCTTACCAGCTTGACACCGAAGACAGAGGCTTCTCATACAGATACGATGCTCCGCTGGACATGAGAATGGACCAAAGACAGACTCTTACAGCTTCGGATATTGTTAACAGCTATTCCGAAAATGAGCTGTTTAGAATAATCAGAGATTACGGCGAAGACAAATTTGCCAAGAACATAGCAAAGCATATTGCAGCAGCAAGGAAGCAAAATCCTATCAGAACAACCTTTGAACTGAACGAGATTATAAAGGCTGCAATACCTGCAAAGATGAGACAGAACGGACATCCGTCAAAGCAGACCTTCCAGGCACTTCGAATTGAGTGCAATCAGGAACTGAGAGTCCTGGAGGAGTCACTTGACAAGATGATAGGAATGCTGGCAGACGGCGGAAGATTTTGCATCATCACTTTCCATTCATTAGAAGACAGAATTGTAAAATCAGCCTTCAGAAAGAATGAGAATCCTTGTGAATGCCCTCCGGAATTTCCGGTTTGCGTATGTGGCAAGAAGTCGCAGGGAAAAGTAATAACAAGAAAACCGATTTTACCCTCAGAGAAGGAACTCGAAGAAAACAGCAGATCAAAAAGCGCTAAGTTAAGGGTATTTGAAAAGACTAAATAAGTATTATCAGTAAGGAAGATTCAAGGATGAGAGAAAATAACAGTTTCAGATATGTAAGAAATAATGATGAATATCAGTACGGAAGTGCTGCTCCTGCATATGCTCCCCGCAGAAGCAATCCCGGACAGCAGCAGAAGCCCGGACTTAAAAATAGAAGAAAGCGCAGCAGCTTCAGCTTTAAGGGAATGGTACTTGTAGCCGGTGCATTTGCATTTCTCGCTGTTGTAATGGTAAACTATGTGAGAGTTCAGAGTGAACTTACCAGTACTGTTAAGGATGTTGCAGGAAAAGAGGTTGCACTTAATAAGCTTGTATCAGACAACGATGAGTTCTATTCAAGAATTATAAGCAGTGTTGATCTTGATGAAATCGAAACCATCGCTCGCAGCGAACTCGGTATGAAGTATGCCGGAGAAGGCCAGGTTATTACATATACTTCTGTAGGCAACGACTATATGAGAAAAGTGGATAGCGGCAATTAAAAATGGCGGATAACAGAGAAAACAGAAACAACAGAAATAATAGAAACAGAAATAACAATGACGAAGGACAGTCGGATAGAGGCCGCGTATCAGTAAGAAGAATCAGAATCGGCAAGCTTAACTTTGTGCTTGGCGTATTTGGAGTAGTGTTGCTGATATTGGCCGTCCGACTGATTTATATTGTTAAAGAGCATGGTACTGAATATCAGAAGGCTGTATTGCAAAATCAGGCGTATGACAGTACCATTTTGCCGTTTAGAAGAGGTGATATTGTTGATGCCAACGGTACAATATTGGCTACCTCTGAGAAGGTATACAATGTAATTATTGATGCATCGGTTATGCTTACCTATGATGACGACAGATATTTTGAGCCTACTATCAGAGTAATTCGTGATACACTTCCTTCGATTGATGCGGATGCGGTGAAATATTATGTTACACGTAACCCCGGTGACAGATATTATATAGCGGCAAAAAGAGTCGGCTACTCTGAGATTAGTGCATTCCTCGCAGCGCAGGAGGAAAACGACTTCGTTAAGGGCGTTTACTTTGAGGAAGAGTACAAACGAGTATATCCCAATGGAAGCCTTGCTTCTACTGTACTCGGCTTTACCAGAAACAACAGAAGCTCTGAAGGCCAGTATGGACTTGAGGAATATTATGATTCATATTTAACCGGTACCGACGGAAGAAAGTACGGTTATCAGAATGATGATGATACTTTGCAGAGAACGGTTGTGGCAGCTGAAGACGGCTACACCATTCATACCACAATAGATGCAAATATTCAGGCTATTGTTGAAAAGTATCTCAAGCAGTTCAATGATGAGCACATGAATACCGCACATCAGGGAAATGGTGCAGAGAATATAGGTTGTATCGTTCAGAATGTAAATAATGGTGAGATATTGGCGATGGCCAATTACCCTGATTACAATCCGAACGATTACAAGAATACAAATCCGCTTCTCGGAACAATGCTTATTGAGTCCTATGTTAATCAGGCCGGATATACTATTTATAAGACTACAGATACCCCTATTACGCAGGACGTTATCAATACCATTACTGAGGAACAGCTGAACATTAATCTTTCAAATCTTTGGAAGAATTATTGTATATCAAGTACTTATGAGCCCGGATCTACTGCAAAGCCCTTCACTGTGGCAGCGGCTCTTGAAAGCGGAGCAATTCGCGGAGATGAGGTATATACCTGCAACGGTTATCTTGAAGTCGGAGGACATAAAATCAAGTGCCATACCTATGCATCAGGCGGCGATGGAGCAGTTACCGTATGCGACTCAATCGCTTGGTCATGCAACGTAGCACTTATGAAAATCGGTCAGGCTATGGGAGCTAATCTTTTCTGCGATTTCCAGAGTACCTTCAATTTCGGACTTAAGACTAATATAGACCTTGCCGGTGAAGCAAGAACAGCCAGCCTTATTTACAGTGCTGATGATATGGTGCCTTCCGATCTTGCAACCAACACCTTCGGACAGAACTTTAATGTCACCATGATTCAGATGGTTACAGGCTTCAGCGCACTGATAAACGGCGGATATTATTATGAGCCCCATATGGTAAGTAAGATTACCAATTCAAATGGAGCAACCATTGAAAATATCGAGCCTCGTGTACTCAAACAGGTGGTTTCGGAATCTACCTCGGCAGCGATTCGTCAATATACAAGAGCTACCGTAATGGAAGAGGGCGGCTCGAGAAGAACAGGAAAAACCGCTCGCCCTGCAGGATATGCAATTGGCGGTAAAACAGGAACAGCTGAGACGCTTCCCAGAGGTAACGGTGAATATGTAGTATCCTTTATGGGATATGCACCTGCAGATGATCCTCAGATTGCAATTTATGTGGTTGTTGACAGAGCAAATGCAACTCGTCAGGACGATGCTAAATTTGCTACCGGTATTGTTAGAAATGTACTTACAGAGGTTTTGCCTTATATGGGCATTTATATGACAGAAGAGCTCAGTGATGCTGAAATCAAAGAGCTTGAAGAAAAGCAGCTCGCCATTACTCTTGAATATGGCACAGGCAGCAGTTCTTCATCAGGCGGATCACAGGCACCCGAGTATATAACCGAGGGTACTATTATCGACCCCACAGGAGAGAGCGCAAATATTTATCCTATATGGATGACCTGGGCGGTTGATCCCGCTACAGGATACAGAATTAATCCCACCACCGGTGAATATATTGACGCATATACCGGTGAGCCTGTTACAGGCAACAGTTATACGATGGACGAGGATATTCCGATTAATCCTAATCTCGAATATCCGACCGGAAATTGATTCTATTTGAATCTGCTTTTTAAGCTAATTAGACGGAGTGATATAAAATGGCTGTAGGATCTGCGGAAATCAAGAAGTTTACAAAAAAACAGGTAAATAGGATGGCAGGTTCGGGATTTGACTTTAACCTGCTTTTCATACTCATTACAATTCTTGCTTTTGGACTTATTATGGTTTATTCGGCAAGCTCATATGTAGCAGTTCGTGATTTCGGCGAGAGAGATTACTTTTTTGCTAAACAGCTCAGATGGGATTTGATAGGCCTTGCAGTTATGGGTGTGGTTATCTTTGTTCCCTACAAGCTTTACAATGCGTGGAAGATTGAACGTTGGATTTTTTATATACTTGCAATTGTGCTTCCCTTGCTGGTTATTCCTTTTGGTAAGGCTTCTCATAATGCTACCAGATGGGTTGAGATGGGACCCATCAGCTTCCAGCCGGCAGAGCTTTCCAAGATTCTTATGATTCTTTTTATGGCTTCGTGGCTGGTGAGCATAAAGGAAAAGATAAATACCTGGAAGTATTTTGGGATAAGCATAGGCTGGATTTTACCTGTAGCGGGTATTATTTACGGAGTTACAGATAACTTAAGCTCCGCATTGATTATCGCGATGATATGCGTACTTATGATTTTTGTTGCGAGTGATGATGTCAAGAAATTTATTATTTTAGGAGCTATCGTTGCAGCAGTAGTAGGTATAGTGATTGCAGTGGTATATAATTCTACCCCCGAGGAAGGAACCTCGTTCAGAATCGGTCGTATATATACCTGGCTGCATCCCGGAAGCTCGGCGGATACTACCGGACACCAGACAATTCAGGCGCTTTATGCTATCGGAAACGGTGGTATAATCGGTAAAGGCCTCGGACAGAGTGTACAGAAAATTTCAGCACTGCCTGAGCCTCAGAATGATATGATTTTTGCAGTTATTTGTGAAGAACTCGGCATTATCGGAGCGGTTGCTCTCGTTGTAATGTACGGACTTCTTCTTTACAGAATTTATTCTATAGCGCGTGAGACTAAGAATAAATTTGCTTTTATGGTTGTTGTAGGCGTTATGAGCCATATCGGTGTACAGGCAATACTTAATATAGCAGTTGCTACAAACAGTATGCCCAATACCGGTGTATCACTTCCCTTCGTAAGCTATGGCGGTTCATCAGCAGTGCTTTTGCTTATCGAAATCGGAATGGTAATGTGTATCAACAGAATTAACAGCAGAGAGGCTAAAAAGTGAGCAAACGTACACGCATAATTGTCAGAATTGTGATCGTGCTTGCGATGATTGCGGGCGTCCTGTATGCGGGATACTACTTTATAACTAAATATCGTATTGACCCTGAAAAGATATATGTGGAAGGAAATTCTCATTATTCTAATGAGGAGATATGCGGAATGGTTTTGGGCGGAATGCTCGGTGATAACTCTGTATATTTGTCAATCAAATATAAGAACAAGAAGATTACCGATGTGCCCTTTGTAGATGCCATAAGTGTATCGGTGCTTTCGGATGATTCTATTAAAATCAGTGTATATGAAAAGGCACTTGCAGGATATGTATGCTACCTTGATCATTACATTTACTTTGATAAGGACGGCTATGTTGTCGAAAGTTCCAATATTCTCACACCGGGTATTCCTCAGGTTACGGGAATTACCTTCAACAGTGTTGAGGTCGGAAAAAAGCTGGGAACCGGAGACACGGATATATTTGAAAGAACCTTGGACCTTACCAAGCTGATGGATAAATACAGCCTTGTGGTGGATAGAATATATTTTCACGACGGAGGAAGAGTGACACTGTATTTCGGCGATGTTCGTGTGAACCTTGGAGATGATACGGCACATATCGAGGATAAGGTCATGAATTTGCCCCAGTTTTTGGAAAAATTGAACGGTAAAATAGGCGTGCTTGATATGGAAGAGTACGATGAAACTAACGGAATATATATTTTTACGGCGGATGAGTAGAAATATTACAGAATTTTTAAGAAAATCCGTTGCTAAAAATTGAAAAAAATTATATATTATATAAGTGTGTAAATTTATGTAATAATGTTTACCTGTGGAGGACAAAACATTGATAGAACTTAGATCAAACGAATA
>JAKSRU010000145.1 GCA_024403475.1 Lachnospiraceae bacterium
ATACATCCTTAGTTTCCTGGATATATCATAGCAATGACATCAGTTCTTATAAAGAATTTTTTATATTGCAATACCTTTATCTTTCTTAATATCATCCTTTTGTCTCTTTCTCTCTCTTTCTTCCGACATCACTTGCTTATCCTGAAGATCCCGCTTTAGTGATTTCGGTTTTAGTGATTCCTTAAATTCTTCAAGAAGACCCTTAAATTTTAAGAATGCCTCTGTCTTGGCAAGCTTATCCTTTAATATTTGCACCTGACTGGTAAGTTTATCAATTTTTCCTTGCATTATATCCATATCCTTATCATAGACTTCATTCAGCTTTTCAAGAGTTCCAGAAGCCTGTGCCATATCCATAACTCTTTCAAAATCCGATTCTGAAATTCTTATATATTTTTCTCCTCCAAGCAACGATGGAAGCTCTTTAGTTTTTTTACAGATGGCATCCAGTTCCTTCTTTACAGACTTTCCTGCGGATAAAATTTTATCGATTTTTTGTTCATATGCTTTACAGCGTTTTTCTCTTTCAGCAATCTCCGAATTGATTTCTTCGAGATGTTTTTTACTTTCTTCCATCTCTCCCCGTGAGTTCTCCGATTCAGAGTTCACGGAAGCTAGCATTGCTTCAGCCTCTTGTCTCTCGGAATTTAATATTTCAAGTTCAGCAGTGAGTTCATCAGCAGCTCGCCTTGCAGCCTTATATTCTGGAATCGTATAATTATCACGCTTTTCTCCAAGAACTTCTACCTCAAGTCCTCGTTCCCTGCAGATACCCATCAGAAAATCTCGTTCCCGTTTTTGCCAGTGCATAGTTTCATTATCTAGCTTACTTGTTGCTGGTTCAATTCCCATTTCCTGCAATGCTTTTGTTAGACTGTTTCTTGTATGCATTTTGGTTTTATAACCATGAGCAACTGGTATGTAATCAAGATGTAAATGTGGCGTTGCTTCGTCCATATGAAGCACAGCATTAAATAAATATAAATTTGGATTTCGTTCTTGGAAACTTCTAACATATTCATCCAATATCTCCTGTGCCGCCTTTGCATCTATCGAAAGTTCTCCACCCTCATTCAGAACACCTGTGTCCTCTTTTCTTCCAATCTGCACTACTATTTCATAAAACTGTTTTTCATTATTTCCAGAATTTTTGATATCAGTCAGATAATCTGTTACCCATCTATCCTTACGCTTCTGCTTTACATTATATTCTTCTATGGCCGGACCAAAGATTTGATCATAGGCTTCTCTAAGCGACTGCTGTATATAATATACATTCCAATCCATCCTATCCTTATCTACATTATCTGCAACAAAATCTCTGTTATTATGTGATAAACTTCCTTTGCCTTTTACAAAAGAAATTGTTTTTCCCATAGGCAATTCATCTCCTTTATAATCATTTTTTTGCTATGCCCCGCCTAAGCGGGTTCCCGGTGTATTCACCGGGTTCTGTTACTCTTTCCAAGAGTAACTCCTTATTACTTTTGACACTGCGTATCAAAAGCCCAGTCGCTCCTTCCGAGGGACTCTTGCAGAGAGCCAGCCTGCCTATCAAATAATAGGCAGGTTTCAGGACATATCTACAGTCGATGAGAATGCCATCTTCCTTGCAATATATCCTGCTCGCTTTTCTCGATGTTGGCACCAAAATTGTGCCACCCATATTTGAACAGTGGCATCATTTTGATGCCTAGCCAAATATATCGAGAAAACCGACGGCATCCTCACCCAAAAACTCTGGTTCGTCTGCCCGGGGAACTGGTTCCGATTTTGCTACGATTCTCTTCTCACAATCTGCATCAGTTTCCCTTGGTGCTTCGCGCTGAATTGTCATCCCACCAAGCTTATCAGCGACCATTTCAGCAATACGCTCAGCAAATGCATCATCAGAATTCTTATGTTCAAGCGCTGATAAAATAAGCTCAATCACTATAGAATTCTTGGATGCATTTTTCTCCTTAGCAGCACTTTCCAGCAGTTCCCACACCTTCATATCAATCTCATTGTCTTCCCGGAATCTTAAGCTGATTCTTTTTTCTTTCATAGGCATTTACCTCAAAGACGAAGGGAGCTTATGCCCCCTTTTTCATCCTTGACTGTGTAAGATACAAACTCTCATATCCTTTTGCTGTTGCACAGATATCTGAGATAATCTCCACACTGTCAGTGTCATATTTTCCAAAGTTTCTGATAAGACATCCGCCTCCTCCAATGATATGCAGACTTACCATTTCCGGATCATATTCATATTCACTTAGCTTATCAAATATTTCTTCGGTATATCTTTCCGCTTCCCTTTGCATAACTGATAAGATACGATCGGATGAATGAGCTGTTCCATTTTTCAAAAAATCTTCTATCAGGCTTTCATTCGGAAGCTTGCCACATTCAGCCTGCACTGCGTTGTAGATTCGTTTTACGCATTGATGAACTCCAAGCTTGTCTGTAAACATTTTGTCTGATATAGGTCTTCCATTTGTAATCACCAGAGTATTCATGGTTCCATTTCCGATGTCTGCTAGCATGTGCACCCCTTTATAATTTGAAAGCGATGAAACAATTCCTGCATACCCTTGAGGATACACCTGCACATCGCAGATTCTGATGTGGTATGTCGCCCTACTGAATTTGAATTCTACTTCCTTCTTTCGTAAGAGATATTCCATAAAATCTTTCTTCTGATTTGCCATCCAGTTAAGAGGAAGGCCAACTGCAAGTATCACATCTGCAGTATTAAGTCCTCTAATTTCAAGTTCTTTGGCTATTGCAGCTAAGGTCAAAATATAGTAATCATCATCCTCATTCTTATTTGCGATGAATACCTTGTGCCCTTCACCAATGACATAGTATTTACCACCATATTCCAATATACTTGTTGCGATTGACGGTTCTGCTTCATAACACTTCACACCGCTTTTAAATACAGTGTGTCGTGTCTTCATATTTCCATATCCATGATCAATTCCTATTAAAATTTTTCCGTTAATGTTAAATCCTTCCATTTCTATAATCCTCCGTGTAAATCATGATTAACTTCTGCCTGATAGTAGCTATCAATCGTATTTGGTGCATTATATAGTGTTGTTAGCAGATAGCTTCTAATATTCTTAACTTTTGTCGTGTTGTCTTTCATACAGGTAATAACATATAAAATGTGTTCATAGTTCAGTTTCAGGAACTGACTTTTTACGATTTCATATGGAAATCTTGTCCCACCAATGTAAATGTACTTTCTCGGTATTGACACTGTTTCCACCATAAGAATTACAATTTCATCAATATTCTTACGATATATACCGTTGTTATATTGAACTAAAATTTCATATTCAATATTTTTCTTAATGATTTTTTCATAAGCTCTCATCGTTTCCATCACATCCGGTTCCGTATTGATATGATTGTTGTTATTTATGTTATTAATTTCTGTAGTAGTCTCTGTACTTGTAGTAACATTCAGGGCACCACCGTCTGTCTTACAAGTCACTACCCTTGTATCCTCATTGGCAGAGGGTGGTTCCCTCAAGGGCACATCGTCATCAAATTGTGGATAAGTCAACTCTTTCAGTTTTTCCGGTACCAGTTCCAAATACATATTGTTATGAAGCGGTGTACCATCTGAGGTTAACTCATTCCTTAAGTGCTTCCTTATCACTCCAATTTTGCAAAGGTAATCAAGTGCTGTTCTTGCCTGCTTTTTTGTTACTCCAAAGCGCTGCTCAATCTGTCTATAGCTTCGTTGGAGCAAATCAGCTTTGAAACGCTTTTGAAATCCAATCAAATCACCTGTACCTTCATCTCGTATCTCTTTAGGTCTGTACCAGTAAACTATGTCTGCAAGCAAATCAATTGCTAGTAACATTGGTTTTCCGGACTCCCCCAGCATGGTCTTAAACCATGTCAGAGGCACCACATTTCCAGAGAAATTCATTTCTGATACTTCATCGACAATTGCATTACCTGTCGAATATGCTAATTTCAAATAATAAGTCCTCCCTTTTCATTTTTCTGTTGTGATAATACCGGGAGCTTTGATATACTTAATTTGCGAGATTGAGTATTGTCAAAGCTCCGGCTTTGCTACTCATTAGTGCCCTTGCCATCAGCAGGGGCATTTTCATTTCCATTAAGATTATGAAGTAAATCTGCCACCTTCTTCTGCTCACTTGGATATAAATGACCATAAGTGTTAAGAGTAATCTGTATATCCTTATGACCCAATCTTTCCTTTATAATCAAAGGCTGTACCCCCTGATTAATAAGATACGCACAGTGTGAATGGCGAAGATCATGTACTCTAATCTTTCTTACTTCCGCCTTCGCAATATGTCTTCTCATTGTATGCTGTAAAGCCTCTGCAACAATTGGAAATAATCTTGCATCATTTGGATGCTTATATAATCTTTCACAATACTGCATGATTTCATCTACTAAGAACTTTGGTAAATCTATTGTTCTTATCGAATTGTCTGTTTTAGGAGCAGTAATAACATCTTCTTTGTTGATTCTGAAATATGTCTTAGTAATCTTTACCGTAAGCTGTCCAAAATCAAAATCGTCTTTTGTCAGAGCCAGCAATTCACCTTCTCTCATTCCTGTCCAGAAGAGTAATTCAAACATCACAAAGTGCATGCTTTCCTTATCAAAGGTATCAATGAATTTCTGATACTCTTCTAATGTCCAAAAGGTTAAGCTCCTGTCATCAGAACGCCCCATCTTCTTAACTCTCTTACAAGGATTGTCTTTGAGAGCATAAATCTTGGAAGCATGAATGAATATTGCTGTTACCTGATTCTGTAGCATTCTCAGGTAACTCTCAGAAAAATTATTATTATCTTTAATCTCTTTCTGCCATGCAATAATATCTGCAGGTGTTATTTCATTCATTTTTTTATCTCCAAGAAACGGAATAACATGTGTATCTATCATATATCTCTTATTCCTAAGAGTGCGCTTCTTCAGCTCGACCTCTTTATCTTTAAGATAGATATCAACAAATGATGAAAGCTTCATATCCATATCAGCTTTTGCTACTCTGATATATTCCGCCTCATATTGCTGCGCTTCCTTTTTGGTTCTAAAACCTCTTTTGTTTTTCTTGTGCTTTTTCCCGGTCCAGTCAGTGTAATAAAACTGAGCTCTCCAAGACCCGGAATCTCCATCTTTGTAAACCGGCATCTTTGTCCTCCTTTATGCTATAAATCCGTAATAACGCTCTTCGAAATATCTAACAGGAATCTTTCCAGCTACTACAAGAAATCCTTTTTCAGATAGTTCATTATTTAATTTCTGAATAAGCTTATAAGCATGTCCTTTAGATACTCCAAGAATTTTTGCAACCTCAACAGCTGTAAAATAGATCTTCTTATCGCCCATCTGTATGTCCTCCTTTTCATATTTTTTATTTGTGTAGCTGTGTCGCTACATTCTTTATGATGTTATTATATGTAGCGAGGTCGCTACTGTCAATACCTTTTTATAAATTTTTGTAGTCATCTCGCTATATTTGTGTTAGATTATACATATAGAAGTTTTAGCCTATGCTTTTCTTCTAAATAAATAATGAAGGGGTTTCACTATGAATGTCGCAGATCGTATCAAAAGATTGCGTGAACTTTTTGGAATTACCGCAAATGATTTAGCAAAGATAACAGGTATTCATCCTGTATCAATAAGAAAATACGAAACTAATAAAATGGTTCCGGGGATTGATGTGATAGATAAAATGTGCGAAGCATTAAAACTCCCTAGAATGATATTTGAAGGTTTCCCTAAGCAGCATACGGATTATCAATTTACTGGAGATTTTTATCAGCAACTATTCTTACTGCTAGATAACAAAACTTTATTAGCAGATAAAGAAGGAGAATATAACTTTGCAACTGGAGACAATGACAGATTCTTTTCTATCAATCCTCAGCTTTCAAAATATATAAAAATTAAACAGGGAGACAAAGAGATTTCTCTCGATGAACTTCATATTGAAATCAACACCGAAGAATATGATGCCCTTGAAAATTATGATTGGTTCACAATGTATTTGAATTCTTTGGAGAAAGCCCAAAAAGCAGCGCAAAAAGATTCATGGGATGATGAAGATGAAACAAAAGAAGAATATATAGCCCGTATGATGGAGAATGCAGAAAGACATCGTTTTGATCTGATGCTTACCGATCACAGTTGGCAGCAATACATGGAAGGTTGGGTTTCTGGTGAAGTTGCCAGCAATGCAATTGAAGCAGAAATTAAAGCCGGCGGCGACTATTATTCTTATGTCGAGAAACTCGATGCTCCCGAAAAGGAAAAAGAGAAACTAATTCATGCCTATGAAAAAGCTTATATTGATGAGATGGTTCAGATGGATGAAGAATATCCTGGCGATAAAGGACGAGCAGAGAAAGATGCTTGGATAGAAAAGAAGATAGCTCTCGTAGATCAGTTCAAAGAAGATCATCCTGATTATCCAGAACTTGCAAGAAAGCATGCCGCAGAGAACGCTAGAAAGGCTCGTGGCGAAGCTTAGATAAATTAAAAATTACGCCGATAGCTCCTAGACTTCTGGGAGCTATTTTTATATTGTTTTG
>JAKSRU010000146.1 GCA_024403475.1 Lachnospiraceae bacterium
TGCATATCGGTTCCACTGTTGCAGTTGATATTAGAGATGACAAGGATGCTCTTGATGCAGTTGACTCAATTCTTCCGGCAGGAGCACTTTCCGGTGCGCCTAAGCTTCGTGCCTGCGAGATAATAAATGAACTTGAAAATAACAAGCGCGGGATATATGGTGGAGCCATCGGTTACATTTCATTTACCGGCAATCTTGATACATGTATTGCAATCCGATTAGCATTCAGCAAAAACGGAAAAGTGTTCGTAAGATCAGGAGCCGGAATTGTAGCTGACTCTGTTCCCGTAAATGAGTTCAATGAGTGTATCAACAAGGCTAAAGCAGTCAGTCTTGCCATTAAGGCTGCAGCTGAAGGATTAGAGTAGGGAGGCAGAAAAATGGTATTACTGATAGATAATTATGACAGCTTTTCATACAATGTATTTCAGCTTATAGGTTCTATTACCACAGATATTAAAGTAATCAGAAATGATGAAATGACAATAGAAGAAATTGAGGCGCTCAATCCTTCACATATCATAGTTTCACCTGGTCCCGGAAGACCGTGTGATGCAGGTATCTGTGAGGATGCTATTAAGTATTTTGCAGGTAAAAAGCCTATACTTGGCATATGCTTGGGACATCAGGCTATATGTGAGACATTTGGGGCTACAGTAACATATGCAAAGCAGCTTATGCACGGTAAGCAGTCAGTGGCAAAAGTAGATACGTCTACTACACTTTTTGCAGGGATGGATGAAGAGATTACCGTGGCAAGATATCATTCACTTGCCGCTGATGCAGATACCATTCCGGATTGCTTGAAGATAACTGCTACAACTCCCGATGGAGAAGTAATGGCTGTACAGCATAGAGACTATCAGGTGTATGGAGTTCAGTTCCACCCTGAATCAGTGCTCACTCCCAAGGGAAGAAGCATAATGGTTAATTTCCTTAATGCATAGTAATATAGTTGAAAACACTAGAAATATAAGAATGGATTAAATATATAGGAAGGGATAACAAAATGATTAAAGAAGCGATTGTTAAGATTGTAAACAAAGAAGACCTTACTTATGATGAGGCTTATGCCGTAATGAATGAGATTATGGATGGTGAGACCACCCCTACTCAGAACGCAGCTTTTCTTGCAGCACTTTCTACCAAGAGTGCAAAGGCTGAAACAACTGATGAAATTGCAGGCTGTGCAGCTGCTATGAGAGATCATGCTCTTAGGGTTGATATTCCTTATCCTGTATTTGAGATTGTAGGAACCGGTGGAGATAAGTCAAACAGCTTTAATATTTCTACTGTATCAGGTATTGTAGCCGCAGCTGGTGGAATGAAGGTAGCAAAGCATGGTAACAGAGCTGCTTCTTCAAAGTGCGGTACAGCTGACTGTCTCGAAGCTCTTGGTGTAAATATTGCTCAGAGCCCTGAAAGAATAAATGAAATGCTTGAAGAAGCAGGAATGAGCTTCTTCTTTGCACAGAAGTATCATACCTCAATGAAATATGTAGGACCTATCCGTAAGGAGCTTGGTTTCAGAACTGTATTTAACATTCTCGGACCTCTTACCAATCCTGCAGGACCTAAGATGCAGCTTCTCGGTGTATATGATGAATATCTTCTCGAGCCCCTTGCAAATGTTCTTATGAGCCTTGGCGTTGAAAAGGGTATGGTTGTATACGGAACAGATAAGCTTGATGAAATTTCAATGAGTGCTCCTACCAAGGTATGCGAGTTTAAGGATGGCTGGTTTAAGTCATATACTATGGAACCTGAAATGTTTGGTCTTAAGAAGTGCACTAAGGATGATCTTGTAGGCGGTACTCCTGAGGAGAACGCTGAGATTGCCAAGGATATCCTTAAGGGTGTTAAGGGACCTAAGAGAGATGCAGTTCTTTTCAATGCAGGTACATCACTTTATATCGGCGGAAAGGCAGATTCTATTGCAGACGGTATTAAGCTTGCTGCAGAGCTTATCGATTCAGGTAAGGCAATGGAAGTTCTTAATAAGATGATTGAAGTAAGTAACCGTCCCGAATAAAAGAGCTTTCATAATATTACATAATAACGATAATATGTGTATCGCGATAAGATATACATAAGACTTCGGAGAGTACTATGGCCAATATATTGGATACAATTGCTGACTACGCCAAAGAACGTGTCAGTGAAGCAAAAACAAAAATATCATATGAAGAGATTAAGGAAAAGGCACTGGCACTTCCTAAGGGAAATTTTGAATTTGAAAAGGCTTTGGCCAAAGAGGGAATTTCTTTTATATGTGAATGTAAAAAAGCTTCGCCTTCAAAGGGAATAATTGCAGAAGATTTTCCTTATGTTCAGATAGCCAAGGATTATGAAGCTGCAGGAGCAGACTGCATATCAGTTCTTACAGAGCCCAAGTGGTTTATGGGAAGTGATGAATACTTGAGAGAAATTGCTGCAAATGTCAGTATCCCTATCATAAGAAAAGATTTTGTGGTAGATTCTTATATGATATATGAAGCTAAGCTTATCGGAGCAAAAGCTGTTTTACTGATATGTTCAATCCTTGATGAAAATCAAATTAAAGAATATATTAGTATTGCTGACAGTATGGGTCTGTCTTGTCTGGTAGAAGCTCATGATGAGGATGAGATAGCCAAAGCACTCAGAGCCGGAGCAAGAATCATTGGTGTTAACAACAGAAATCTTAAGGATTTCACTGTTGATATCAATAATTCAGTAAGACTTAGAAAGTTAGTACCTTCAAATGTATTGTTTGTATCCGAAAGTGGTATGAAAACAAGAGAAGATATTAAGACACTTGAGGAAAACGGAACCAATGCAGTACTGATTGGTGAGACCTTCATGAGAAGCAGCAATAAAGCACAGATGCTTAATGAATTAGCCGGAAAGGATATATAAAATGAGCAAAGGACGTTTTGGAGAGTTCGGTGGACAGTATATTTCTGAGACACTTATGAACGAACTTATTAAATTGGAGGAAGCTTACGAGCATTACAAGAATGATCCTGAATTCAACGCAGAGCTCACTAAGCTTTTGAATGAATATGCAGGAAGACCTTCACTTCTTTATTATGCAGAGAAGATGACCAAGGATCTTGGCGGAGCTAAGATTTATCTTAAGAGAGAGGACCTTAATCATACCGGTTCTCATAAGATTAATAATGTACTCGGTCAGGCACTTCTCGCAAAGAAAATGGGTAAGACCAGACTTATCGCAGAGACCGGTGCAGGTCAGCATGGTGTTGCTACTGCTACAGCAGCCGCACTTCTTGGAATGGAATGTGAGATCTTCATGGGTAAGGAAGATACCGTTCGTCAGGCTCTTAATGTATACAGAATGGAGCTTCTTGGTGCAAAGGTTAATGCAGTTACCACCGGTACAATGACTCTTAAGGATGCAGTTAATGATGCGATGAGAGAGTGGAGTAACCGTTGCGATGATACTCATTATTGCCTTGGTTCTGTAATGGGTCCTCATCCTTTCCCTACTATCGTTAGAGACTTCCAGAGTGTTATTTCCAAGGAGGCAAGAGAGCAGATACTTGCTATTGAGGGTAAGCTTCCTGCAGCTGTTCTTGCATGCGTAGGCGGTGGATCTAATGCAATCGGAACTTTCTATAACTTCATCAATGACGAAGGTGTAGAACTTATCGGATGTGAAGCCGGCGGTAAGGGCGTTGATACTCCTGAGACTGCAGCTACAATGGCTACCGGAACTCTTGGTATTTTCCATGGAATGAAGTCATATTTCTGTCAGGATGAGTATGGTCAGATTGCACCTGTTTACTCTATTTCAGCCGGACTTGATTATCCCGGAGTAGGACCCGAGCATGCTTATCTTCGTGACAGCGGCAGAGCAAAGTATGTTCCTATTACCGATGATGAAGCTGTAGAAGCATTTGAGTATCTCTCTAAGGTAGAAGGAATTATTCCTGCAATTGAGAGCTCACATGCAATTGCTCAGGTAATGAAGATTGCTAAAAATTACAGCCCTGACCAGAGCATTATCTGTTGTGTTTCAGGACGTGGAGACAAGGACGTTGCAGCTATAGCCAGATATAGGGGGGTAGACCTTCATGATTAATAAGATTGCAAAAGCATTTGAAAATCCTAATAAAAAAGCATTTATCGCATTTATTACAGCCGGTGATCCCGATGCAGACAGCACAGTAAAGTTTATTCTTGAGATGGCAAAAGCCGGTGCTGATTTGATTGAGGTTGGAATTCCTTTTTCTGATCCTACTGCTGAAGGTGTTGTAATCCAGGAGGCAAATATCAGATCGCTTGCCAACGGAATGACCACTGACGGAGCATTTGATATTGTAAGAAGAGTAAGAGAGACCTGTGATATTCCTATTTGCTTCATGACATATGCTAACCCGGTATATCATTACGGATACGACAGATTCTTTACTAAGTGTGAGGAACTCGGTGTGGATGGTATTATCGTTCCCGATATGCCTTATGAAGAGAAGGCAGAGATGGAAGGCCCTGCAAATGCACATAATGTTTCAGTTATATCAATGATTGCGCCTACTTCAGAAAGTCGTATTCAGATGATTGCTAAGGAAGCCAACGGATTTATCTATGTTGTAAGTTCAATGGGTGTTACCGGAGTTAGAAGCGAGATCAAGACAGATATTGATTCAATCGTTAAGAGTATTAAAGAAGTTACTGATGTTCCCTGTGCCATCGGATTTGGTATCAGTAAGCCTGAACAGGCCGCTGATATGGCATCCAAGGCAGACGGTGCTATAGTAGGTTCTGCTATCGTACGTATTGTAGCAGAGCATGGTAAGGATTCGGCACCATATTTATATGATTATGTTAAGAGCATGAAGGATGCTGTTGCAAACGTATAAATATATAAAGATTACTGCAAAGGGGCAGCGGATAACCGTTGCCTCTTTTTTATTTTCAAAAACACTTGCCAATTCATAAAATATATTGTATACATTTATACAATGATACGATTTATAAAAAGATGTAAAAGGAGAGAACTATGGCAGACATGTATGCAGAGCACGAGAAAAATGAAATGCTTAGTTTCGAAGAGATGGACAGCTTCAAAAAAGAGATGGAAACTCTTCAGGAAGAACTCAATAATAACCATAGAATAGATCAGAATCTCTACCTTGAATTTGATGTTAAGCGTGGACTTCGTGATGTAAACGGTAAGGGTGTACTTACCGGACTTACTGAGATTTCAGACGTTGTTGCTTATGATCTTGTTGCAGGTAATAAGGTTCCTTGTGATGGTCGTTTATACTATCAGGGCATCAATGTTGTTGATCTTATCAATGGACTTAAGGACAGAAGATATGGATTTGAGGAGACTACCTACCTCCTTATTTTCGGTAAGCTTCCCAACAAGACTGAACTTGAGGACTTTATTAAGGTTAGCCATGAATTCCATGATCTCGGTGGTCGTTTTACCAGAGACGTTGTTATGAAGGCTTCAAATGCTAATATAATGAATGCACTTCAGAGATGTGTGCTTACACTTTATACTTATGATAGTAATCCTGATGATGTTTCTGCAAATAATGTACTAAGACAGTCACTTGAGCTTATTAATAAGCTTCCTTTGATTGCTGTATATTCTTATGCTTCATATTGCCACTTCAGAAAGGATGAGGCTTTAGTTATTCGTAAGCCTAAGCCTGAGCTTTCTGTATCTGAAAATATTTTGCAGATGCTTAGACCTGACGGACACTTTACCGAGCTTGAGGCTAAGGTACTTGATGTAGCACTTATTCTTCATGCGGATCACGGCGGAGGAAACAACTCTACATTTACAACACACGTTGTAACTTCATCAGGAACAGATACATATTCATCTATGGCTGCTTCAATCGGTTCACTTAAGGGCTTCCGTCACGGTGGTGCTAACCTTAAGGTTCAGAATATGTTTGCTAATCTCTATGAGAATATCAAGAATCGTGAAGATGAGGCTGAAATCGAAGAGTACCTCAATAAGATTCTTAACAAGGAAGTATTTGATAAGGAAGGTCTCATCTATGGTATGGGACATGCCGTATATACACTTTCAGATCCCAGAGAGACTATTCTTAAGGAGTATGCACGTAAGCTTGCAGAAGAAAAGGGCAGACTTGATGACTTCAACTTCTATAATAATGTTGAAAAAATCGCCGGTCGCCTGATTATGGAGAAGCGTCACGTACATAAGGAAGTATGTGCAAACGTAGACTTCTACAGTGGACTCGTATACAGCATGCTTGGTATTCCTGAAGAGCTTTACACTCCTATATTTGCAATTGCTCGTATTTCTGGATGGAGTGCTCACAGACTTGAGGAAATCCTTAACGCAGGCAAGATTGTACGTCCTGCTTATAAGTATGTAGGTACGCATGTTGATTATGTTCCTATGGATAAGAGAAAGTAACTACATTATCTTGTGGAAATAAATTTACATAAATTAAAATATTTACTTGACATATCGCACACTCATTAATATAATAATCGAGTGTGCGATTTTGCGTGATTGTTTTGTACACAGGAGAGTATAA
>JAKSRU010000147.1 GCA_024403475.1 Lachnospiraceae bacterium
CTCATCAAGAAAGATCTCAAGATACTGACTGACATCCATAGCTTAACCTCCATTTTTTATCCCGATGGGAAAATTAATTAGAAACGCCTACATTCAAACTGATTTCCTGGGCTATATCGTCCAGTGTTACAACCTGATTGGAAAGACCTTCCGCATATACACTCTTTGGCATTCCGTATACAGTGCAGGAAGCCTGATCCTGCGAAATAACATGAATCGGTTTTTTCTCCTTAAGTCTTCGAATTCCCTCAGTACCGTCAGCACCCATTCCTGTCATTACAACGCAAACGATTTTATCAAAACGGCTTTCCATCAGTGATTCGTACATGTAATTTGCACAAGGCTTAACACCCTCTCGGGAAGGCTCATCAGAAAGATGAATTGAATACTTGCCGGCTAACGATGTCACTACATTGAGATGTAATCCGCCGGGAGCAATATACACCGTACCCTTTTCAAGCTCCATTCCTTCAGCAGCTTCAACTACCTTAATCTCACTGAGATTGTTAAGTCGTTCTGCCAAAGAAGCTGTAAAGCCTTTCGGCATATGCTGAACCACCAAAACAGGTGCATCCAAATCTCCGGGTAATCTGGGAATAACCGCCTGAAGAGCTTTGGGACCTCCTGTAGAGCTTGCGATTGCCACAACCTTGCTACCAACTACCTTATGTGTACTCTTCTTCAGAATTTCAAGGACTTTAACATTCTTCTTTTTGTCATCTTCCAGCTTTTCCGCACTGGTGAAAACCGGATAGTTACTTTCAGAAACCCCTTTAAGAGTCCTTAAGAAATTTTCCTGAAAAATACCTTCGCGACACTGGAACGCATTATCCGGCTTATGGACAAAATCAAGTGCTCCGAGTTCCAACGCGTCAAGAGTTGTTCTTGCACCTTCCTTTGTATCCGTACTTGCCATCATTACTCGAGCCTTGATTTTATACTTTCTAAGCTCTCCCAGTAACTGCAATCCGTTCATCTTGGGCATGTTAACATCTAATACAACCGCATCGTATGTATTACGACTCAGCAAATCAAATGCTTCCAGTCCGTTTGTCGCTCTGTCTTTTACTTCAAACTGATCATCTGAATCGATTATATCACAAAGCACTCTTCTCATGAGTGCAGAGTCATCAACAACAAGAATTTTTTTCGTCATAACCCTTATTTTTTCCACCTTTGACCAATTATTTTTAGTACTTTTTTATAAAATTTTTCTTTTTACTCTTAATTGGCAACCTTCGTATCGCAAATTATCGCTTACTTCTGCTCTTTCGTTCCTCTTCAAAGATGAACTGGATGATTTCCTCGCGACTGTTGTCATCAATATTATGATATTGAACTCTATGCTCATAGGTTCCGGGACGATTCTCTATTTCTCTTACGGAAAGCACCTTACCCACAAGCTCATACTGCTTACGCACAGTACCCTTTACAAGGTTATAGCTTATATAAAGCATGCTGTCGGGCTCATATCTTTGATTTGACATAAATCTGAGTCCGCCGCCGCTAATATCCACAATTACACTTCTGCGAATCGGCTTGCCGGGCTGCAGCCAAACCTTCGCATTCTTTTCTACAGCGTCTATCTCTTCCTTTTCGAGATTTCTTGCACACATCTCCAATGCACAGCTGAATCTGTAGAATTCTCTTCTCTGATACTTTCTGAGATTACTGGTCAGGGAAATCTGGACCAGAAATAATGCTCCGCTCTTATATCTGTCCTCTACCTTGGCAAAGCACTGATATAATCCTGCCGCGGTATAAAACACTACGCTGTACTCTGCATCTACCGGCAACAGGATGAGCTTTGTCTGTTCCATAGGCATAAGCAGTTCAACCGTATCATCATCAATAATCGTAGCGACCTTGGTTGCGTAGGTCTTACTTTCCTCACCGTTCGATAGCTTTACCTTTGTCTGATTAACTACCGGAATAAGCTCTACACGGTCACCTTCTCTAACAAACTTGGATAACATCTGTACACCCCTTTAATAATTTATCTTCTGCTGACTATATGTGAGAAGAATGCTGCCATTCCTCTGTTCTTACCGGCTGCATTCGCATCAAGGTTCAACAATCTGGCCGCAATCTGCTCATATGCCAACGCTGATTTTGCCGTAGGATTTTGTAACGAAACAGGATTCTGTTGCATTACTGCTCTGCTCAGCATCACATCCTGCGGAACGCTTCCTAAATAGCTCATCGGAAGCTTTAAGAACCTTTGTACCACCGAGTTGAGCTTTTTATACAAAAGCTGTCCGTCCTCTCCACGCTCCACGCGGTTTGCTATCATTTTAACCTGAGTATTCTCCGCTCTGAATCTCGGATGCCTGCTCAAGGCTTTAAGCAAAGAATATGAATCAGTAATACTTGTAGGCTCCGGAGTAGTAATAAGAAGAATCTCTCCGCTAGCCACCAAAAATTCCAATACGGAATCTGCTATTCCGGCACCGGTATCAACAATAATAATATCGGCTATAGCATCCAGTTCGGAAAGGTTCTGAATAATATAATTCAGATAATCCGGACCTAAATTTGACATTCCCGCAATTCCCGAGCCGCCTGATATAAATCCGACGCCTCCGGGTCCCCAGGTAATTACTTCCTTAATATTCTTACCCTGATATATGAGATCACACAGATTATGCTTCGGCACAGCACCAAACATAATCTCTATATTGGCAAGTCCGAAATCCGCATCAAGAATAATTACGCGCTTGCCCAATTTCTTAAAATGTATCGCAAGGTTAATGGCAGTATTGGATTTACCTACGCCACCCTTGCCGCTGGTAACCGTTATAACACGTGCCAAAGGTCTGGACTGTGTTCCGGCCTTTAATAATCTGAGAGTTTCTGCCTGATCCATGGCAACACCCGGCTCCTTCCATAAAATCTGTACAAAGAGTTATTTTCTTCCGCCAAGCAGCTGCTTAACAGTTTTCTGAGCATTAAATATCTCAATATCATCAGGAACATTCTGGCCGTAGGTTACATATGCAACAGAAGCCCCTGTCTCACATCTCATATTGTAGATATTTCCATACTCGCCGGTCTCATCCAGCTTGGTGAAAATGAGCTGATAATCAGAAATTTCTTTGTAGTTATCAGCTATATGCTTTAGATCTCTGTACTTGGTAGTAGCACTGAGTACGAGGAAAATCTGCTTCTCATTATCGCCCACAACATCAAGATACTCTTTCTGCTTCTGAAGGAGCTCTTCATTCTTATGAGAATGACCTGCCGAATCCACGAAAATGTAATCGCAGGATGAAAAATCCTTAACCGCTACCGCGAGCTCTTCAGGCTCATAAATAACTCTGAAGGGAACCTCTAGTATTCCGGCATAGGTTCTAAGCTGATCGGTAGCTGCTATTCTGTAGGTATCGGTAGTAACGAGAGCAATTTTTTTCTTATCTGTAACAGAAAAACTGCTGGCAACCTTGGCGATAGTGGTAGTTTTACCTACTCCGGTAGGGCCGATAAAGAATACAATCTTCGGTCCCTTTTCAGCTGCATGAATTCCCTCTGATTTACCGAATTTCAAAATCATCTTCTGATAGATGGTACCAAGAATAAAGTCCATGGTAACACCGGGCTTTCTGTTCTTTTCCGCATCTCCCATAATCTCATTGGCGTATCTCTCGTCCACTTCATTATCGATCATGGTATTATACAAAAGTCTTAAAAAGCGACTAATTTCTTTATCCTGCTGTTCGAATTCCTCTGCCTTCTCAGCAAGCTCCTTCTTGGCAGTCGACTCCTCAGCGTCATCATCCAGCATCATGCTCTCAGCCTTACCGGCATTGTCTCTTGCGGCCTTAACCGCCTCATTTTCACGATTTAGCTGTGATTCCAAAAGCGACTGAAGGTTATCCAGCTTACGTTCAATCGCAGAGCTGGCATCTACCTTGTTTCCGGAATTTCCATTCTCAGATGATACTGCTCCATTATTCCTGCTGTCAGAATTCTTATTTTTATCGTCCGCAGTTTTTTTGTCTGCATCAGCAGGACCTATTCCGGTTCTGTTACCCGCTTCGGCTATGGCAGCCGCTGCTGCATCTGCCTTCTGTGAATGAGAAGAAAGAGGTGTAGAATCATCTACGCTTACAGAAAATCCACCCTTCTTTTCTTTTTCCTGCGCAGCTACCTGAGCCTGTGCAATCCTTCTGATTTGGCGAATAGGCTCCTCGTCATCTTCAAGTGCGGCAGTGATTTCAACCTGCTTTTTCTTAAAAAATGAAAAGGCACCCTTGGCTTTAACAAACTTAACGTTCATTATCACCATATTTTCGCCAAGCTCAGCCTTAGCAGCTTCTGTAGCTTCAAGTTCAGTTTTTCCAATAAATTTTTTGATAATCATCTTATGCTGTTACCATTCCCACTGATTGTAATTCAACATTTGATTCTATTTCATTATACGATACAACCACTAAATCCCTGAAGTATTCCTCAGTCATACGCTTATAATACATACGCACAATCGGAGAAGTAATTACTATAGGAGTCTTACCCAGATTCTCCAGCTTCTTCATCTCTTCGCTTGTGGCATCAATAATCGCCCTCGATCTCTGTGGATCGATATTAAGGAAGGCTCCTGTCTCGGTCTGTTTAACCGAGCCCATAATTTCCTGCTCAATCTTGGGATCAAGTGTAACTACACTGCTGGTCTCATTTGCAGGGAAATATTTCATTGAAATTGCTCTCTTAAGCGCCTGTCTGACATACTCTGTAAGTATATCCGTGTCTCTCGTAGTAGGCGCGTAATCCGCAAGTGTTTCCAAAATTGTAAGCAAATCTCTGATAGAGATACCCTCTCTCAAAAGATTCTGCAATACCTTCTGCAATTCGCCGAGTCCGAGAAGCTTAGGCGTAAGCTCCTCGACAAGGGAAGGATTGGTTTCCTTGATATTGTTGAGAAGGCTTTGTACATCCTGTCTTGTGAGCAGCTCGTCGATATGCTGTCTGATAATCTCCGTCAGATGTGTAGCAATAATTGACGGCGGGTCTACTACCGTATAGCCGAGGCTCTCTGCTCTTTCTCTTTGTCCCTCGGTAATCCATATAGCAGGTAAATGGAAGGACGGCTCGAAGGTAGGAATACCTGTTATTTCCTCGGTTACATATCCGGGGTTCATAGCCATGTAGTGATCAAATAAAATTTCTCCCTCACTGACCTGAATGCCTTTGATTTTAATAATGTACTGGTTTGGATTAAGCTGAATGTTATCTCTTAATCTGATAATCGGAACAACCGTACCAAGCTCCAGCGCAACCTGTCTTCTGATCATTACAACTCGGTCAAGAAGGTCTCCTCCCTGATTAACATCCGCCAACGGAATAATTCCGTAACCGAACTCGAGCTCAATCGGGTCAACCTGTAAAAGTGAATTTACATTCTCGGGCTGTCTGATTTCCTCTGCCTCTGTCTCCTCCTCGCTGACCTCCTTCTTTATAGCCTCAGTCTTCAGAATCTTGTTCATTCTGTAGCCCAGGATGAAGAATGCAACAGCTAAAGGTATAAATATGAAAAAGCGTCTTCTGAGCGGGGTGAATATACACAATACCACCATCATTCCGCCAACCAAAAACATCGCCTGAGGAGTCTTGAAAATCTGGCCAAGAACTGTACGTCCGAAATTTTCTGTCTTACTTCCCTTGGTAACCAAAATACCTGTACTGAGTGCAACCATGAGTGAAGGAATCTGTGATACAAGTCCGTCACCGATAGTCAAAATAGCATACTTCGAAAGCGCGTCATTAATTGACAAGCCACCGCTTATCATTCCGAGTGCCACGCCACCTATCAGGTTAACGAAGGTAATAATAAGTCCCGCTGTGGCATCTCCCTTAACATATTTGGTAGCACCATCCATAGAACCGAAGAAGCTTGCTTCGTCCTGTATCTTTTCACGGCGCCTCTTTGCCTCGGCATCATCGATTGCACCGGTATTAAGGTCTGCATCGATAGCCATCTGCTTACCGGGCATAGCATCAAGGGTAAATCTTGCGGTTACTTCCGATACACGCTCAGAACCTTTGTTGATTACCATGAACTGAACGATAATAAGAATTATAAATACGATAATACCTACTACAAGATTACCTCCGCCTACGAAATTACCGAAGGTATCGATAACCTTACCGGCTTCTCCGTTCAAGAGAATAAGTCTGGTTGATGAGGTATTCAAACCGATTCTGAATACTGTTGTAAACAACAGCATGGTCGGGAAAAAGGACATGTCCAAAACTTCTTTTGCAAACATGGTTCCGAACAGAATCGTCATGGAAAGAGCCATGTCACAAGCAAGAAATATATCCAAAAGGATGTCGGGAAGCGGAATAATAAGCATAATAATTGCAACTACGATATATAATGCAACCGCAAAGTCCTTAAATGGAATTTTCTTAAGCATCCCGCTCCCCTCCTTTCTGTCAGTTCTGTTATATATGTTAGTAATGTCGTTTCTGTTATGCCTATCGTATATGCTATGTCTATCCGTACAA
>JAKSRU010000148.1 GCA_024403475.1 Lachnospiraceae bacterium
ATTTACTGCATTTGCAGTTCTGCAAGTATCTGATTTACTGCATTTGTATATTTGATTTATTACATTTGCTTGAGAATATAATCCTTGACCTTGTCGAGCTTGCTTCGCTCCCAGGCCTTGTCCTTTTCACGCTCTGCGAGAGGACATATGATAAAAAAGTCCAAAGCCTCGCCTTCCACACGTCCGCTCCTCTTGGGGTTCGCAAAATGCTCTGCCCATTTAGCTTCATCAGCATTTTCATACTCGGCTTTGTTGAGATAAATCTGCTGCCTCTTGGTGGCCGCTACAAACATCTTGGCCGCAAGCGGTGCCAGCAGCTCGTATTCCTCCGGCTGTACATCCTCGAATATATCCGGCAATTCGCTGTGAACCACATGCTCCGGACCGCGCAGAATCTCAAGTCCGTAGCCCTCAAAATCATATGCTTCCTCGGTGAAGTTTAGCTTAACCAAAAGACCTTTTTCTGTGTTGTACTGTGCCCTCTGATAATCCGTATCGAAGATGAAATTGCCGAGTGAATAAAAAATCGCCTTGGTAATCGGTTTATCGGTATTTATGTGGTCATGCCCCTCAACAAGCTCATAATTCATCGGAACATGCGGATGATGCGATACGATAATATCCGCCCCCATCTCGAGGAACATATGATATCTGTCTCTGGTATAGGGAGATGGCAGCGATGTGAATTCCTCTCCGCCGTGCGATATGATAATGCACCATCTGCATTTACTTTTTATCTCATCTATATTTTTCTGTATCAGCTCCAGCTCATTCCAAAGCAGGCAACCCGCCTTGTCCTCTCCGGCCGGCTTGCAGCCGCGTCTGTAGCCCACACTGAACATTCCGATTCCGCCGGCTTCGTCCAAGATTACAGGCTTGCAGGCTTCCTCTAAATTCATTCCCGCACCAACCGTAGTCGCTCCGAAGGCTTTAGCTTCCCTGAGTGTACACTCAACACCCATGTCGCCCGCATCCATCATATGGTTATTACACAGATTCCATATGTCCGCATGCATATTTCTAAATACCTTCGTTGCCTCAGGATTCATAGTGTGCAACAGCTGCTGCACTCCCTCGGTGACAGAATTGGTCTCCTGTCTCACCAGCGGACCCTCTACATTGGCAATTACATGGTCCGCACTATGCAGAAAGTCGAGGACCTCCTTTGACAGAAGTTCCTCGTCCTCCCATTTTTTATCCATATATCTGTCGAATCCAATATCACCGGTAAAAATAAGTGATGTCTTTTTCTTCATTACGTATTCCTTTACTGTCTGTACGCTTAGCGCAACAATTTATTGCTGACTGAGCTTAATCAGATTTACAATCTCCTCTACGCATTTATCGCTGCCTAATGATGAGGTGCAAATCATTCTGTCGTAATTGTGTCTGTCTGCCCACTTACGACCTGTGGTGTATTCATAGCTGGTCTTTCTGCGCTTATCCATATCTGCGATCTTTTTGAGCGCCTCATCCTTGCTGCATTTTTCAGCTTCCATTATGCGCTTTACCTTGTATTCCTCATCTGCATAGAAGAATAAATGAAGCGCGTTCTCGTTATTTCTCAGATAATAATCTGCGCGTCTTCCGGCAATTACGCAGTTGCCTTCCTCAGCAAGCTTTACTATGAACTTACCCTGCTCGTCATAGATATAATCGGCATCAGCACCCATTGAGTCTGCAAAGAAAGGGGCAAGCTCTCTGAAAATGTTCTTTTTGACAAGCTTGTTTTCCTGATTCTCTATATACGACTCAGAAACCATCAGTTGATCTGCCAGCTGTGCAATCAGCTCTCGGTCATAGAATTTATAGCCCAAAGCTTCTGCAACCTTCTGTCCGATTTCATAACCACCGCTTCCGTATTCACGACTGACTGTAATGATGTTCTTCATAAGCTTATCCCTCCCGTATAGTATATTAGGCATTCCGACGGTTCATCTCACCGCTACTATTCTGCACTCCGGCTGTTCATCTCACCGCTACTATTTTGCACTCCAGCTATTCATCTCACCGGTTTCCTGCTCAACAATTTCTGCTGACAGGCAATTGATTGATGCCAGCACTAATTTCCACTGATTAAGGCAGGCATTTACATATACCTTGGACTGGGAATTCAGATGAGAAGCTCTGTCAAGCAGGCTTGAAATCTGCTTCTTAATCTCCCAATAGATTTTCTCTGCAAGCTTTTCCTTGGCCTCCGCGCCCTCGGTAAGCTCGACAGCCTGATTGAGACAATCAACTCCGTCCATGATATACATTTCCTTGAGTGTAGAAAGCCATCCTACACTCTTGGCCTTAAGCACCAATGCATCGATGTTGTTCGCATCTGCATTGAGCGCATCCTCGCACCAAAGAACAGTCTCATTCATATCTTCATTGAGATAACAGGTCTCAGCTTTGTCTAAAAAAAAATCCGTATCGCTCATTTCAAGCTCAAAATCCACACAGCTTCTCGAAGCCATATAAGGTCTCACGAGATTATCTGCCACATCGACATGTGCAGGATGAACTGCATATCCCTTGAGAGCCTCGAAGCTTTCAAAGGTAGAATCAAGCATTAAATCAGCATTCGATGAAGGAAGCACCTTGGTCTGAACCTTGATTTCCACCAGACCGGGAATCTGTCCAGCAAGACCCTCAAGGCCGTTCTTCACACCAAGCTTAATCTCGTTCTTTCTATCCTCGTCGAATTCTTCTTTAATTTTCCAAATAATAATATGCTTAACCATTTTATCTCCTATATTACGCAGCCTTCGCAAGCTTCATGGCTACGATTTCGCCAATCTCTACATTAAAAATTCCGCACATAGCAGCTATATTTTCCAAGGTAGGAAGTGATTTTGCATTGAGCCACTTCCACACTGCCATTGCAGATACTCCGAGTTTTTCAGCTAAATCCGCATTACTCATACCGGCACTAATCATAAGGCGGTATATTCTGTCTGCGGTTACTCTCTTGTCAATAACCATTTTTATCTCCTCATATACTCAAGACTAATAATTCCTACTGTTTTGTTTATCCTCACGACCCTCAAAAGCCGTTTCCGATAAGTACCTATAATTATTAACTATTATACCAAAAATTTTCGCAAAATAATAGAGTGGCATATGATATGTACTCGGAATTCCGGACACATATCAATATTGCCACTCTAAAATGAAACTTTTATCTAATATACACCGGGCATTGTCTCAGCCTTGGCTACCGCATCCTCAATAGTCATACCTGCAAAAGGTGCTCCTGCAAAAATTCTGCCTGACTTTCCATCCTCAATAAATGCGCCTACGATAACACCGGGCAAAGCACTCTCGGGAGCATTGGGGGCATGAGGTCCGCCGAGGTCTGTTCTGCACCATCCGGGATCTGCAAGGCTCAGGATAACATTGCTTCCCTCGTACTTCATTCCGAGGTCTCTGGTAACCTTGTTGAGAGCAGCCTTACTTGCAGAATATCCTGCCTGCTGAGGGTCGAGATCTATTCCGCTGGTGGTATTCACGATACGTCCGAAGCCTCTCTCCACCATGCCGGGAATATAATGATAGCAAATCATCATAGGTGCCATGGTATTTACCTTGAAGCTGATATCATAATCAGACATAGGTGTTGCCAGATAGTCCGTTCTGTATGCAATCTGGAGACCTGCATTATTAAGTATAATGTCAATCTGTGTACCCTTGGCATCAATCTCCTGCATCATCTTCTCTACTGAATCGAGGTCTGAAAGCTCTGCAGCTACTGCATACGCCTCAACACCCATAGCCTTAACCTCTTCAATGAGGCTTGCTGTATGCTCGAGCACGCGGCTGTGAAGTACCAGGTTGCAGCCCTGCTTAGCCATCTCTATGGTAGCAAGTCTTCCGATTCCTCTGCTTGCTCCTGTGATAAGTGCCCATTTCCCCTTTACATTTACCATTTTACTTCTCCTGTATATTTAAATTTTTGTCCCACACTTTTCGAAATTAATCCAAAGCCGAGATTGCATCAAAAAATTTCTGCTTTTCACAATTTCAGATATCAGTTTATCTGCTTTTTTTGCACTAAACAATTCCAAAAGGTCGCAATTATCCCACAATATTTCACATTATAGGCGCACCTATGAAAAAGTCATTTTTTTCTTATTATTTACTAAATATTTTTTATTGAAATGTGGTATTCTAATTGGTATGAAAAATATGAAATAGAGATTGTTATGAAAATTTTTAGCAAAGACAAAGAATTCTACAAACGAACATTTACCATTGCTCTGCCTATAGCGGCACAGAGCCTTATCAGTATCGGT
The DNA here is from genome assembly GCA_024403475.1 of Lachnospiraceae bacterium. Classification (GTDB taxonomy): domain Bacteria; phylum Bacillota; class Clostridia; order Lachnospirales; family Lachnospiraceae; genus AC2028. The sequence goes on from JAKSRU010000148.1 coordinate 4,281, forward strand.
GTAAACATGCTCGATACCATGATGCTCGGCAATTTAGGCAACAGCAATTCTTCAGCATTAAAGGCAGCCTCTCAGGCCAACTCCTTTATCACGATATATCATATCCTGTGCATGGGACTTGGAATGGGAGCTTCAGTACTGGTCTCAAGATATTGGGGAATCATCAAATCTAACGGCGCCGAGAAAGAGGATGCCAACAGATCTCTCAAGCAGACCATCGCACTGATGCTTCGATTCACGCTTGGACTTGCCGCTCTATTCGCTTTGGTTACTGCGCTGTTCCCGGAATTTATAATGGGTACCTACAGCACTAACCCCGAGCTCATCCAGCAGGGAAGCATATACTTCAGATGGTCGGTAGCTACCTACTTCTTCCTGGGTGTTTCCTTGGTAACAACCATCGTACTCAGAAGCGTAGGCTCTGTTAAGCCGCCGTTATTCATTTCCATCGGTGCATTGAGCATCAATCTGCTCGCCAACTATGCACTCATCTACGGACATTTCGGTGCTCCCAGAATGGAAATTGCCGGAGCCGCACTTGCAACTCTCATCGCAAGAATCTGCGAAGCTTCTGCAATACTTATATACCTGTTTATTATTGATAAAAAAATCCATTTCAAGCCCTATCACATTTTCATCAAGTGCGGTTCACTGATCAAGGAATATATCAGAATCTGTATTCCCGTGCTCATCAGTGACGGTATATTAGCCTTTGGTACCAACCTCGTAGCACAGATTATCGGTCACCTCGGGGATGACTTGGTATCCGCCAATGCCGTTACCGCTGTTACTCAGCAGCTCAGCACCGCAGTAGTTCAGGGTGTCAGTCAGGCAGGCGCAATCGTAACCGGTCACACTCTCGGCGAGGGTGACAAGGAAAAAACCATGCGTCACGGATATCTGTTCTTTGGTCTTGGAATTGCACTCGGCATTTTCGCTGCTGTATTTATCACTGTGACCAAGACACCTATTATTTCTGCATATACAGACCTTTCACAAAATGAAATAGAGATTGCACACCAGCTAATGTGGGCAATCTCTATCATAATCATCTTCCAGGCCACCAACAGCATCATGACCAAGGGTGTACTTCGCGGTGGCGGAGACACAATGATGCTAATGGTTACCGACAATATTTTCCTTTGGACTATATCTATTCCTTTGGGCTGTCTCGCAGGCTTTGTATTTAAGCTTCCGCCCTTCTGGATTTACATTTGTCTGAAGTCAGACCAGATCATCAAAACCATCTGGAGTTTATTACGCCTCAGAAGCGGTAAATGGATTAAAAAGGTTTCAACCAGCAAAACAAATTGATGTTTGTTTACCGCCGCAGTGTAAAAAAGAAAAACAAGTATTTTTTGAAATATAATCCAACGCATATTCCAATACAGATATTACTCTAATTCTTTCATAACGCTCATATATGCAGGACGGATTATCTTATTCATGCAGATAAGTTCTTCTATCCTGTGTGAACTCCAGCCTACAATTCTCGCAATCGCAAAAAGAGGTGTATAAAGTTCAACCGGAATGTCAAGCATGTCATACACAAAGCCACTGTAGAAATCCACATTCGGACACACACCTTTATATATATGTCTGCTGGAATTTATAAGTTTTAGGCCCTCTTCTTCAACAATGTTATATAGTTCCATATCTGAATCCTTACCCTTATTATGAGCAAGTTCTTTAACATATTCCTTAAAAATAATTTCTCGTGGATCTGATAAGGAATAAACGGCATGACCTAATCCGTATATTAGACCTTTATTGTCAAAGACTTCACCTGCTAACATCTTAGAAAGATATTCCCGGATTTCATCTCGATCCGTTGTATCGCTTATGTTTTCTTTGATATTTTTCATCATTTCCATCACTTTGATATTAGCGCCACCATGTTTAGGACCTTTAAGCGAAGACATAGCCGCTGCAATGGCAGAATATGTGTCTGTACCTGCGGACGTTACTACTCTTGTTGTAAACGTTGAATTATTTCCTCCGCCATGTTCCATATGAAGTATAAGAGCAATATCAAGAATATGGGCTTCAATTGGCGTGTACTTTTTATCCGGTCTTAACATACGCAATATGTTTTCGGCTGTTGAAAGGTTCGGATCAGGTCTATGAATAAACATACTGTCATAATTTTCAATGTGATTATATGCATGATATC
>JAKSRU010000149.1 GCA_024403475.1 Lachnospiraceae bacterium
ACCTCACGCTTTATCGGTGGCCATCCCATGGCCGGAAGTGAACGAGTAGGCTACACCAATTCAAAAGCTGCTCTTCTTAACAACGCATACTATATTCTCACTCCCACCGAGGATGTACCGCAGGAAAAGGTTGCGGCATATAAGGCATTAGTTGAATCCTTCGGTTCAATCGCCCTGGTACTTACCTACGATAAGCATGATTATATCGTAGCTGCCATCAGCCATCTTCCTCATGTCATCGCAGTAGCACTGGTTAATCTGGTAAAGCAGTCCGATTATGAAGAAGGACTCATGAAAATGGTGGCAGCCGGCGGTTTTAAGGACATAACCAGAATCGCTTCATCTTCTCCTACAATGTGGGAACAGATATGCATGACCAACACCGACAATATCCGTGCTCTTCTTCGCGATTACATCAATTACCTTGAGGCCGTTGATACTTCTCTTGAAAAAGAAGCCGGGAAAGATATATACGATATTTTCGATACCGCCAGAGAATACAGAGATTCCTTCATTGTTGCAGGAAGCGGTCCTATCAAGGTAAGCTACATTCTCACCATCGACATCAATGATGAGCCCGGAGCTCTTGCAGCCGTAGCCACCATACTTGCTCTTAACGGCATCAATATCAAGAATATCGGAATTCTTCACAACCGTGAGTATCAGGGTGGTGATTTGAAGATAGAATTTTGGGTAAAAGATGATCTTGAAAAGGCAATTACAATTCTTGAGGCAAAAAATTACACCATTCACAGACATTAATTGCCTAAGCACAAGATAACCGCAAAACAACGAACAAAAACAGCACACACAAGTCGCCATTCCCAGACTTGCATGTGCTGTTATTTTTATTGTGACACTATTTCTCTCATCATGATACTCTATACTACCCTCTGTAGGGGCATACAGCCGCCTCAACATCTTAGCAAGTAAAAAATCCGTCCCAGCTATGTGAGACGGATTTGCATATCTTTATGAGACGTATTTATAAACCTAAATGATTTGAGGAATATAAACGTCTTACCTTATTCGATACTCTTAGTTTCAACATCCTCATATATCTGCTTGTTTACTGTACTGATTATATACCACCTTATTTTTTGAGAGACTACAATCTCCATAATTGAAAAAGTCAAAACAGTAGCGATAATAAACATCAAAATGACAAACACATACACTATCGTACCTGTTGCGAGCATAGCAATGAATACCGCAAGAAGGGCAATAGAATTCATAACGGTACTTACAATACCTGTTGTCATCATTCTCTTTCTGCAGTTTTCCTCATCACGCATAAATAATTTCGTTGCTCCCACCTTGGTAATAATAGAATTAATCATTGCCGCACCATACATTACTGTTGCAATAAAACCGCCAAACACCAGGAACATACCCACAAGAGCAATTGCTGCTGCTCCGAGCACACTTAAAAATCCGCCTAATGCTCCCCAACCGTCTATCGTGTTTTCAGGGTCTGCACCGGTCATCAAGTCCACTCCGGCATTTGCAATTTTAGAACTCGATACCATCACTACAAAGCCTGAACATACAGATATAATCGAAATAATAAACATTACTATATTACCGATCATCACACATAACAAAACCTTATTCGCTCTTTTCATATTTGCCTCCTATCTTGCGCAGCTCAACCTGCAATATGCTGCTATCGGTGCCTCATCATATAACAGCTTAATTCCCAATATATCATAATCCTTGACGCTATCGTATTGAGACACTGCAGAATTTATACCCACCAAATATATCGGTATATTTCTTTGTTTAGCTTTTTGTGACAGTTCTATAAGTGCATTAGTAACCGGTGCCGTACCTGAATGATAGCTCTCAATAAGAATTGCATCTGTGTCCTCTGCAACTCCCACAACATCCATTCCGGGATAAGCATGTATAAACAATATCTTTTTAGGTATATTGTCTGCAGGCACTGTGTTTTTTTCATATACACAGGATTCATTCAATTCTAATGAGCCATCCTTTAAGCGTGCGTAATACTTTGCATCTATGCTGTATACATCCGATGAAAATGAACTATGAGCCATCAGCTTGTCCGCAGCATGAATATATTGCTCACCATCAGAGTTAACATAGCTTACAAATACGCCGGCTTTTTTTAGTTTTGAAAACTCTATTGCAAGCGCCAGATTGGCAAGACCGTTTGCCCTCACATCATCAAGCACATAGGCACTTGAAACCAACACAATCGGTATGTCTGTCACAAGCATAAAATGTAAAAAGCCTGCCGTATACTGGAGGGTATCCGTTCCATGCATAACCACCACAGCATCCACCTCATCCTTTACGGCATCAATTGTCTTTTTCAGTGTTATTATATTATCGAAGCACAGGTTCTCACTTAAAATTGTGTATGGTGACTTAATTACAAACTCAGTCTCGCGAGCCTTGTCATACTTCTCATAGTATTTTTCAAGCAACACATACTTTTCAGATGTATCTACTAAAATAAATCCGTCAGACCCGATTGTACTTCCTATGGTTCCACCGGTAAAAACAGCTCCTATTTTCATTTTATCTCCATGCCTTTTATAACAGAAGGAATCTCCTTAGGACTGAAAGCAACGTAGCTTTCGTTTTCAAGTTCGCCAAAACCGTAATCGGCATATACAAAGGTCGCTTTGGCATCTTCTGTTGCCTTCTTATCTCCTGCGGTATCCCCGACATATACGGTTTCCTCGGCCTTCAATCCGTTTTTTTCCATAAGCATACTCATGGTTTCACCCTTGGTTAGCCCGGTATCACCGAAGCAAAGGTAATCCTCGATAAAGTCAACTATATCAAGCTTAGCTGTAACAAGCTCTATATAGCCCTTCTGGCAGTTGCTGACAATGAACAATCTGTATTCTTTAGCCAATTCACGAATTGTTTCAACAATACCCTCAAAGGAAATATCCTCCTCATTGGCCTCGAGACATTCATGCTCATATTTACAGCACAGCTCGAGCAGTTCATCCTTTTTACTCTGCTCGGATACATCAAAGAAAATATGGTCTGCAATGATATTCATCGGAAGACCGAATTCCTTTTTTAAGTTCTCTGCTTCAATATGTGCCTTTGAATATCCCAGTTCATCAACTGCTTTTTGCCAGCCCTTAGCCACTACACCTGTAGAATTCCACAAGGTTCCGTCTATATCAAAAATAACATTCTTAATCATTTTCACACTAATCTCCTCACAGCAATAGTAAACATCAACGTAGCGCTATTGCGATACAACAGGAATTTCTATTCCCAAAGCCTCACATATATAACGATAGTAATCAGTATCCATTATTTTCTGTGAATACTTATATCTGTTATTCAAAGTATTCTTGGCATTTGAAACATAATCCTCAGGCAGCTCTTCATCAGTGAGATAAATCACTTGTCCGTTCATCGAATTATACATAACTTTGTCAGTAATAAAGCTTCGGTTAATGCAAAGGACAAAGCCTTCTGTATCTGATAAAATGTCGCGTCCCATCAAAAGCCTTGAATCATATTCGAATCCGAACAGATTAAGTAAGGTCGGAAGTATATCCATACTGCAGCAATACTTATCAATTACTATAGGCTCCTTAATCGATCCGCTCCAAAGTACAAGATTGCTCTTATATAGCTCAAAATAAGGATCTACATCATGTCCTAAAAGCTCCGAATACTCCTCGTTGGTAAGTCCGTATGGCCAGTGATCACCGGTAAAGCATATTACTGTCTTATCTGCTATTCCTTTTTCCTCCAGCTGCGCCAACAGGTATTCCAATGCTGCATCAAGCTCCATCTGACAGGCCAAATAAGCCTTGCAAGCTGTTGAATACGGTAAATCATCAACTTCTGCTTTATGCTTCAAAGACATTGCGTTACCACCAAAGTTATAGTTCATATGACCGCTTACAGTCATGTAATAAACATTGAACATATCCTCATCGATATAATCTGCCACAGAAGCCTGCATCATCTCAAGGTCTGACGAGGGCCAGTTATAGCTCATTTCCAGTCCGTTTCCTATGCCCTGATAATAATATCCCATTCCGGGATAGGTTTTATCTCTGTCATAATAAGTGTAGTCATTATCATGATAGGCTCTGCTGGTAATGCCATACTTCATATTAAACATATTTCCAAGCGCAAAGGGCATTGAATTTTGTCCTGCAATTTTGAAATTGGATGCGCCTCCATTTGTCGGTACAAGGCCGGTAGAGCAAACAAACTCTCCATCTGATGTCGAGCCGTTGGTTCTCGGATTATAGAAATTATTAAATACAAAGCCTTCGTTGACCAGCTTATACAGAGTGGGTGTAAGAGTCTCATCAACCGCCAATGGGCAAAATGCCTCGCAGGTAAGAAATATCAGATTATAGCCTTCAAACATACCTGTATATTGATTTTTATATGTAGGCTCTACCGATGCAAAATACTTATGAATACTTGAAACCTCTGTATTAGTTTCAGCTTCCCCTAAGGCCACGAAATCAATATCGAGCATATTGGGTGAGGTATCAATCACATTCTGTACAATATCCTCAATACCATCAGCACTATTGCTAATATTACCTGTACCATCGTTAATATTAGTACCACTGTTTCCATAATTAACGGTAATACGTGCAGGATCGTAATGCCATACTTCGTACTCTTCTTCAGCCTCAACTTGAGTCGGGCTTACGATATTTTTCAGTTCTATCTCAGCCGTAGCCAACACACCCAGGCGCGGAAACGAAAAATCACTTACATTTTCGGCCACAATCAAATTATACGGTGAAAAAGTATCCTGCCCGTATGAATATACTATAGCAGCTTCAGCCGTAAGCATTATTGCCATAAACACAATCGGTACAAATACAAGCCTCACAGAAACACGCTTGTATGTAATTCTCTTAAATACTCTGAGCAGAACATATATTATCACCGGCACTAAAACAACAAGAGCCAGCTTCCAACTGTTAATTTTAATACTGTTCCATATTTCACGGTAATACTGAGTAATTTTAGCATTTGAGGAATCAATAAACTTAATAGAAAAATATACCTGAAACGCCGAGTGATACAAAAGATTTACTCCGTAATAAAATACCAGCGCACCAAATAATACACCTTCCCAAACCTTTTCAACCGCTTTCGGTAAAAACATTACCAATATGGCTAACAGTACAGCTGTCGGCACACACATAATAAGCTTAACAGGCAAAAAGGAAACATTCCGGCCAATTGAAAGAAAATGAAACATCATTTCTTCGTAAACAATCAATGCCAGAAATATCGCAATTCTCACAGGTACATAAACAATACCATCAAAGAATTTAGGCTTCGTAGTATCTCGATTGTCTGCACCAGCCTCAATTTTCACAGTGTCCTGATTCGCTGAAGCTTCGTTACTCTCTGTAGCCTCGTTATTCACTTTTGCTTCTACATATTGAATTGAACTGATTTCAGCATCGATAAACTCTTCTATGCTGTCATTGTTATCAAATTCATTACTTCCCACGACTTAAATCTCCGAACCAAATCAAAAGTACTTGCTACTTAATAGAAAGCAAATCAACCTAAATATTGATTATATCACTTCTAAAAGCAATAGTATATCAAACAAAAATGCCACCCGATTACTCGAGTGGCATTGAATAGATAAATTTGAATTAACGAATTAGCCGAGCTGAGCTGCAACTTCCTCTGCGAAGTTCTCGCTCTTCTTCTGCATTCCTTCACCAACCTCAAAACGAACTGCCTTCTTGATTACAAGATTAGCATCTACGCTCTTAAGGTAAGCTGCTACGGTCTGCTTTCCATCCTCTGCTCTTACGTAGGTCTGATCAAGGAGGCAAATCTCCTTCATCTGCTTGGTTACACGACCCTCAGCAAGTCCTGCGAAGATCTTATCAGCAACGATGTTAGTCTTGTCATCCATAGCAAGTCCTGCAAGACCGGCCTTTGCAGCATCTGAAAGGAAGTTGAAAAGGAAGTTCATATTGAAGGTCTTATCAGCCTTCTTCTCTTCGTAAATAGCAATATCAGCATCGCTCCATACCTTATCAGCGATAGCCTTGTCGATAAGTCTCTGCATGATAGGCTTAGGAAGAGTATCAGGAGCATTGAGTGAGCTGTCGATAGTGATTTCTCTAATCTTAGCAAGCTCGTCCTCTGAGATATCATCTCTTGAGATGTACTGAGGATTCATAGCAGCGATCTGCATTGCTACATTTGAAAGAGCTTCCTGAATCTTGTCGCCCTGTGCGCCATCTGCAGCTACAAGAACGCCGATTCTTCCGCCGCCATGGATGTAGGTAGCTACACTGTCAGCTGAAACAACCATAAATCTTCTGAAAGAAAGCTTCTCACCAATCTTAAGAGTCTTCTC